>JBBSVF010000035.1:0-16959 GCA_038233745.1 Gemmatimonadales bacterium | reverse complement strand
TGAGCCCCAGCTTGAGCGAGTCGTCCAACGCGATCACGCTGAGAAAGCGGTTCGGTACCAGACGGGAGAGTCGCGCCCTGAAGTCCTCGCGCGTCTGCCCCTGCCCGCCGCCGAAGATGCGCTGCATCTGCTGGCGCGCCGGGTCCTGGCCCACGCTCATGCGGCCCTGGAGCCCGATCTGGAACGGGACGCGATACGCACTCGTGCGCCCGCTCGCCGTTCCGAAGTGCTCGTTCACCTGGTACGTGTACGCCTTCGCGACCGGATCGAAACCGCGTACATAGAGCAGCGTGCGATCCGGAATCACCGGCTGGCCCCAACCACTGAGATTGCTGCTGCCGTGCAGGAGCTGATCGAAGCCCACCAGGGCGTTCTGTAGCTGCAGCGAGAGCGTGAGACGGCGCGCCAGGCCGAACGCGCTCGGCTTGAAGTTCATCTGGAAATCCAGCGCAGGTGACCACGGCGACGTACAGCTGTTGCGCCCTGCCACGTTGCCAAGCTGCGTGGTCAGGCAGACAGTTGCACGCGGACCAGCGGTGGCGAGCAGGCGCTGCATGCCATTTACTACTGCCGTGTCCCCACCGGCCGACGGATTGAAGATGAAGGCACGGTCATTCCGCGACCCGTCACCATTCACGTCACCACTCACGATCGGCGTATATCGCTGTCCGGCGCTCATGCGGCCGATGGCCGTGAGGTCGAACCAGGTGCGCACCGGTACCGTGACGGTCGCGAGCATCGAATGGCGCCGCTCCAGATCCGAGGTGCCCCAGGTAACCACGTTGGGATCTGCCGCGGTCGTCGCGCCGCCGAACCCACCGAAGCCGCCGCCGATGCCAAACCCATTCTGTTGGTCGCGCGATCGCAGGTAGGTGTACGAACCATTCAGCGTGATCCCCTGCAGTGTGAGCCCGCCGAGCGACATGGTCACTTGCGAGGATCGCGATCGCAGTGACGAAATGACCTCGGTGACGCTCCCGTACCCCGCGTTCATGCGCGAGCCGGTGATGCTGTTGGCACCCGTCGAGGGAATGATCGCAGCGACCGGCGTGTAGACCGGGCGGTTGCCCTCCCTGGCGAGCGTGAACTCGGGCGTCGCATCGAGATTGAGATCACGCGAACCGGTCTGGCTCAGTCCGTACGCCACCGATCCATCGAGGCTGAAATTGTAGCGCTGCAAGAATCGACGGCTCGCGCCGAGGGATGAGCGCCACACCTTCGGGGCGCCGAAGTCATCCGCGAAGAGCGTGACGTTGCGACGCTGCCCGGAAAGCGAATTCACCATCCCCGACGAGCCGTCGGCGCACTGCGTGGGGATCGTCGACTGATCGGCGAGGTACGCCGTCCAGTCGGGAACCGGCACCACGGATCCGATGCATGTGAGCTGGGACTGTCCCCCGACGAGGCCCGTTGCGTCATACGCACCCGCCACGAGGTTCGACTGGATGCGTCCCCGAAACTCGCCCACGCCGCCGCGGATCGTCCACGTCTGTGCGCCGAAGAAGGGATTCTGGCCGCCCTGTCCCTGAGGCCGCTGTCCCCCGGCCGCCGAGGTGTCGCGCACGGGATTCCGCGTCGGAAGCCCCATGAAATACGTGAATCCCACCCGCGGACTCGCGTGCACTTCCCCGGGGGTCTGATCGGTATGCCGGCCGAAGATCGACTCGATCTCGGCGTTGTACTCGGGGGTGCGCGGGAATGCTGTCGCCTCCAGCCGCATGCCATACGTCATCTGGAAGGCAGGGCTCTGCCGCCACGCGTCACCCAGGTAGAGTGCGGCATTGTTGCTGCCCGCCAGGCGCTCGCGCCCCGAAATGGTGCGCGTGAACTGCGAAGGCGCGTTCGCCTGGAAGTCGGCGAGCGTGTTGTAGTAGAAGGTGCCATAGCGGTTGGCGATGGTGCCCACGGTGGAGCGATCGGCATTGAGCAGCCCGCCCAGCTTCACCCGGTGCGCGCCGCCGCTGCTCACCCAGCTCACTTCGTCGCTGGCCTCGAACAACCGGCTGCGCGATGTCTGCGGCAACGAGGCGTTCCCTCCGAACTGCAGCGTCGTGACACTCTGCGCGCCATCCGCGAGCTGCGACGAGACCGCCACCCGCCCCACCGGTGCCACGAGATAGGGCAGCGTGTTCTGCCGGTCTGATGACTGGTACACGCGAGCCTCGTTGATGAACCCGCCCAGATGCGACGTCAGCGTCGCCATGCCACCGCCGCCCATCGTCCGCAGGTTGCCACCGGTACTTGGCACCGCCATCGCGCCGATCCGGGTGCCGTCCTGCAACGAGCCACGGAAATCGCCGCGCAGGGTGAATGAATGCACTTCCCCGATCGACCAGTCCATGCGCATGATGCCGGACACGTTGTCCTGGAGCTTGTCCAGCGGAATGCCGTCGAACGTCGGCGCAACACCGATCGCTGAGAGTCGGGTGAGGAACTTCGAGACGCTGTCGGCGCTCGCACCCAGTCGCGTGAGGGTCTGCGCGTCCGCCACAAGCAGCGATGAAAGCGGATTCGTGCGACGCGACACGGAGCCGGCGCCGAAGATGAACGCCTCATCGGTCCGCAGGGGACCGCCTGCACCGAAGCTGAAGCTGTTCTGCTGGTACTTCTGCCCGAACGTCGCCGACGATTCATCGACGAACTCCAGCTCGGGGTCACGCAGCGCATACGTGAACACGCCCTGCACATTGTTCGTGCCGCCACGCGTCGTGGAGGCTACCTGGCCCCCCGTGAACTGGCCCCGGCTCACATCGTATGTACTCGTGATCACGCGCGTGCTGCGCACCGCCTCCTGCGGAACACTCCCCGAGCCAAACGACAATCCATCGAGCGTGATCTGATTCTGATTGGTGGGCTGACCGGCCACCGAAAACGCCGAGACCGTGCTGTCCGTCCCCGGAGTCCCGATCACGCCGGGCGTGAGCGTGGCGAGCGCCGCCAGATCGCCCTTGTCCACCGGCAGTCGATCCAGTTGCGACGGTGAGAGATTGCGCTCCGTACTGCCCGCCGTCGGCCGCTCCTGCTGCTCCCGTGGTGTGGAGGCGCGCACCTGCACTGCCGCCAGCACCTGCGCATTCCGCGACATCCGCACATTCGCCACGAGCCGATCCTCATCTGCCTGTCGAGCAACCTGGCCCTGGTACGGCGCAAGTCCCACGAAGGTGACGCGCAGGATGTAACTCCCACCGCCGTCGGGAAAGACGATCGAATACTCGCCGCGCGCGTTCGTCGTCTTTCGGCGCGTGATGCCAGTCTCCGCGGACGTGACTTCCACACGGGCGCCCTCCACACCGCCGGTGTCACTCGCCGCCGTCACACGACCCATGATGATATCGGTGGTCGATCCGACCTGTGCATGGAGCGTGGGAACTCCGAACAGCACGAGAGCGAACAGCAGATGGCGAAGACGGAACACGACAGCACGCGGAAAGGGACAGAGAGTCGTACCGGTATGTCCGGACATCTTCTAATACTCCTTCATGTGCTCGCCTGTTGGTCGCACACCGCCCCCGCGTCAGTCCGGAGATCCGCCGGGACGCCGCAGGGATTCCGCCGAGGGGAGCGCGGCCACCGTGACCGCCTGCCGTACCGCGCTCACAATGTCGCGGGATGCATCCCGGACAATGCGGGCCACCGCTCCGATCGCCGCCCCCACCACGCGCGCCGGATCGACCACTGGCCCTCCACCATCGGGATAAAGTGACGCCACGATCCGCTCGCGCAACGCCAGTGCAACGGGCGTGGCGAACTGCAGGGCATTGAAGTGCGGATCGTAGTGCGTGCCGATCCCCTCGATCAGCGACGCCGTGCGCGCGAAATACACGAGATGACTGGGCAGCACGATCGGCCAGTCGTAGAGCTCGGCAAGCACCTCGTTCGCCAGCAGTTCCACACGCTCGCGCGTGGTGGTCCGCTGCTCTGAGACTGCGAGCAGGGTACTCGCCAGGCGCTCGATCACCGCCCGATCTGCGCCGGCCACCACCAGCCCCAGCCGGTGAAAACTTTCCGCCAGCGCCGACGCATCCTTTCGCACCGCGGCGAAGATCGCGGCCACGAGCTCGCGCCGGAGCTCGATCGGCACGCGGATCACCATGCCGAAGTCCAGCAGGATGATGCGGCCGCCTGCTGACACATGAACATTCCCCGGATGCGGATCGGCGTGGTACAGACCGTCGATCAGCATCATCTGCGCATACAGGTCCATGATCCCGCGCACGAGGGCATCCGGGTTCACCCGCCCTTCGGCCACCCACTCGTCCAGCTGATCGATCCGGCGACCTTCGCAGTACTCCAGTACGAGCGCCCTCCGCCGCACCATCGCGTGGTACACGCGCGGCACCGTCACTCCGGTGCGTCCCGCGAAGTTTGCCCGCACCGCAATGGCGTGCGCGGCTTCCACCCGAAAGTCGAGCTCCTCGCCAATGCGCAGGGCGAACTCGTCGATCACCACCTGCGCCCCCACCACGTGCGGATTCGGCCAGACGCGCAATACCATGGTGACGATCTGCCGCGCTGCCAGCAGATCCGACATCACCAGCGCCTCCACATCCGGGCGCAGCACCTTCACCACCACCTCCTCGCCGCCAAGCGTGGCGCGATGCACCTGGCCCAGCGAGGCCGCCGCAAGCGGCGTGCGCTCGAAGGTGTCGAAGATGTCCTCGGGCGTCCCACCATATTCGGAGTGCAGGATCTCCAGCACGTCACCCAGCGGGATGCCCGGCACCTGATCCGTGAGTCGCGTCAACGCCTTCGCGTATACGACGGCGAGAATATCCGAGCGTCCCGCGAACACCTGTGCGCCCTTCACGAACGTAGGCCCCAGCCGCGCGAGCGTGTCCACCAGTCGCTCGGCACGTTGCGCATGATGCTCGTCGCTCCGCGATACACCTCGCCCCCACAGAAACCATCGGCGATGGTCGCGCCAGAATGCCAGTGCAAAGGGCAGCAGCGCCAGCAGGATGGTGGCGAATCGCACCGGCGCGCTATGCGCAATCCGGCGGCTGAGCGGCCTTGCGGATTCCGTCAGGGAGCGCGCATCGTGTCCGGATCCACGCCCTCGCCGCTGCACCAGGCCTCGTAGGCCTCCGGCATGATCTCCGAGGGCGTGATCTCGCTGCGCCCACCCCAGAAGACATTCGTGTACGTCACAGGAATCCCCACCGCGGCGAGATGCTCATCGATGGCCGTCTTGTGCGCCAGCACCGACTCCTTTTCGGTGCCATGCGCTACCGCCATGATGTTCACATCGGCGAACTCGGGACCGCCCTCGCGCCAGTACGCATGCGTCAGGATGTGATGACGTCCCACTTCCCGCCCCGCCTCGATTTCCCGTCCCACCGGCACGCGCCAGTGGAAAAGGGCGTTGTAGCGAGTCACCCGGGTGCCTGATGCCGACGGCTTCACATGCTCCAGGAAAGTGGAGAAGCGTCCGATCACACCACGCTCGGACAATCCGCGCGCCACCTCCAGAAACTCCTCGTACGGAATGCCGGCCTCCTCGGCACGCCCCCGCCACGGTTCCGTCACCAGCTCGTGCGGCTGGAACTCCCGCTTGAGTGGTCCAAGTACCTGCCACTCGAGCTCACTGAGCTGCACGATGTTGGTGTTGAGCACCTGCCCCGGTTCGTCCGTGTGGCTGCCAGGCTGCATGCCGCGTCGGCGCACATGACCCACCCCGAGGGCGAACAACCGCTTGGCTGGCATGATCCGGAACGCGGACGCCCCGATGCGCTGCGCCAGCAGGTCGCAGTGGCGCTGCATGGAATACCCCTGCGGTACCTTCAGCGTCGTCCAGAGGCGGTACACCGAGCCGGGGGTCTCCGCATCGGTCGAGCGAATCACGATGTGCCCGGAAAACGGATCCCGCTTCGAGAGGTAGTCGAAGGCCGCATCGAGATCTTCTGCTGGCACGCGCCACGCCACGAGCGCGCCCGGCGCCAGGTTCGTGGCCATCAACGTCTGTCGAATTCGCCGGATGACACCAGCGTCCAGCATCGCACGCAGGTGCTCGAGCACCGTGGACAAAGGCAGCTCGGACAACCGCGCGATCTCCACGAAGGGATCTGCCAGAAACCCCGCGATGCGATCCTCGCTCACAGCGAGGATTCGTGCATTCACGGGGTCGGTGATGTCGATCGGGACGGACGTGGACATGCCGGAAATCTAACGGCCCGGCAGGCTGGAGAGACGGAGTGTCAGTAGCCCGGCAGCTGCTGCTTCACGTCGCGCGCACCCGCCAGCACGCCAGTGCCGACCGAGATGGCGACACTCGCCGCGGTGCCCACGCCCACGATCGGCAGGAGTCCCACCACCGGCAACAGCACCACGAAAGTCGCAAGGCCAGCCACCACCGGCGCGATCATCGACTGGACAGCGTCCACGTAGCGGAGACGGCGAGTGACGAAGTTGCGGGCCTGCGCATACGCGAGGATGGACGCAATGACGGCGATGGCGATAGCGATGATGGAGAGCATGCGGGCATCCGTGTCTGGAGGTGTCTCACCCTACGCGCTCTCGCACCAAAGGTTTCGCTGCTGGCCGCCGGCCTCGCCAGCGGGTTACCTTCCCGCCGACCTCTACCGTCAGGACGGGCATGATTACCCTTCGCGTCACCCGCCACGACCGCAACGAGCAGGTGCTCGCGGAGTGCCAGAGCAACTGCATCCCCGCGCGCGGCGAAGTCCTGCAACTCGATACCGTCGAGGGCGACGGATCCATGATTCGCCCCAGCACCATGTGGCGAATTGTCGGCGTCACCATGCACGTGCCCTCGTTGCAGTCGGCGGCGCCGTTGGATGGCATGGCCCTGCGGGTCCGCACCGTGGAAGTCAGCGTCCTTCCCGATGTGTCTCTCCTGCCGGCGCTGCAGCACGCCGCCGAAGAAGTGCTGTCCGAATCCAGAATGTGATTGCGCCAGTGTCTTCGCATCCTCGTGACTGCTAGCTTGCCAGCGTGACACGTCCGTCCGACTCCGCATCCCGTCCTGGCATCTCCACCGACCGTCCCCTGCGTGCCACGGGCGAGATGCAGCGCATCACGCACGCATTGCCGGAACACCTCGCGGAGTGGCAGCTCCCGCCCGGGTGGAACTGGGGTGCGGAAGGCATGCGGGATCAGTACCGCCATTTCCAGGAAGTGGTGGATGCGTTGGGCCGCTCCCTGTCACTGGTCACGGCACCGGTCGAGGAGCACGCGGCGTGGCTCGAAGCGGAGGCCAGGGCGCTTGCGCATCGCAACCACCCGGCGGTGCCCACCACCTATCACTATTGGGCGACGCACTCGGATAACCGCCGCGGTCCGGGGTACCTCCGGCGCTGGATTTCCGGGGAGACCTTCGGGGCCCGCCTCGTCCGGTCGGGCGCCGAGGACGTGCCAAGTGTGCTGCGCGTGGTGCGCGAGGTAGGCTCTACCCTCTCATACATCCATGATGCGGGTGGTGTGCACGGCGCACTCTCGGTGGAGACAGTGTGGACGACGCCGATGGGACGGCTCTGGCTGCTGGGCTGGCAATGGGCCGTTCCCGCCGGTGCCATTCCGGACTCGCTCTCGCCCGACGCCAGCTCCATGCCCTTGCCACCGGAATGGGGCGACGGATGGCTCCCCACGTCGGCGAGCGATCAGTGGCAACTGGCGGCGCTCTGCTTCACCGCGCTTACGGGGGAACGGCCGCCCCGGCATGATGTCCCGCCCATGATGCTCGTTCGCCCGGATGTTCCACCGAGCGTCGCGTCGGTGCTCGATCGTGCGCTGCATCCCGATCCCGCGGAGCGATTCGGCTCGGTGGCGGCGATGATCCGGGCCATGGATCGCGTGCTGGGCAGCCGCACTGTCCTCACGCTCAGCGGCGAACATTCTGCCGCCGCACGCGAATCGCCCGAGGTGCGCCTGCGCTGGGCCCTGGCTGACGACTATGAAGTGCTCGCCCCGCTCGGGTCGGGCAGCTTTGGTTCGGTATGGCGCGTGCGTGATCTCTCGCTCGGACGCGAGGTGGCGCTCAAGCTGCTGCATCCACACGTGGCGCGGGACGAGCGCGCGGTCGGCCGGTTTCGCCGCGAGGCGCGCCTCACCGCGCAACTGGCGCATCCGGCCATCGTGCCGATCTTCGATTGGGACGGACGCGGCGACGTGTCGTGGTACACCATGGAGCTGGCAGAAGGGGGTTCCGTGGCGGACCTCGTCGCCCGCGCCGGTGCGCGCAGCCTCACCGAGATCGCCCCGCAGATCGACGCCGTGCTGAGCGGCCTCTCCGCGGCGCATTCGGTGGGCGTCATCCATCGCGACCTCAAGCCCGAGAACATCCTGATCGACCGCTATCGCCGTTGGCGCATCGCGGATTTCGGGATCGCGAATGCGGGTGGCGAAGAGGCGACGGGTGACTCCGGCACACCCGCCTTTTCCCCGCCGGAGCAACTCCTGGGCGAACACCAGGAAGCCGCTGCCGACTGCTTCTCCCTTGCCGCGATTGTCTACTACGTGCTCACCGGCAGGCCGCCGTTCGGCGAAGCGGACAGCACCCTGATCCTCGCGCGCGAACTCACCGGCCAGTTCGACACCAGCGAGTTCGCTCCCGAGATTGCCGCCTGGCTCCGTCGCGGGCTCGCGGCCGACGCGGACGAACGATTCCGCGATGCCGACGAGATGCAGCTTCACTGGCGAGCGGCGGCTGGCGCCGTCTTCGAGCACGGGCGTCGTACGCCCTGGTGGCGGCGAATCTTCGGCAGCGAGGACGCCACGGACACCTGGTGGAGCGAGGAGCCGGCGGAAACCGACTGACTGTGCACGAGAGGTGCATCAAGGGAAACACATGACGATGACCTCCAGAAATCCATTCACCGGCGAGACGCTCGCCGAGTTCCCCGAGCTCACGGCCTCCGAACTCGAGACGCGGCTTGCACGCGCGGCCGAGGCCGCCCCGCGATGGCGCTTTACCGCACTCGAGGAACGCGTGGCAGTCGTCGCACGGCTTGGCGCCCTGCTCCACGAGGATCGCGAGCGTCTCGGGCGCATGATGTCGCTCGAAATGGGAAAGCCCGTCGCGGCGGGAATCGAGGAGGCAGTGAAGTGCGCGCGCTGCTGCGAGTTCTACGTGCGGCATGCGGTGGAGTTCACCGCTGATCTCCACGTCCCCGACGACGACCATGAATCGTCGATCGTGATCGAGCCGCTCGGTGTGGTACTGGCCGTGATGCCGTGGAACTTTCCCTTCTGGCAGGTCGTGCGCTTTCTCGCACCGGCACTCGTGGCCGGCAATGTGGGTCTGCTGAAGCACGCGTCAAACGTTCCGCAGTGTGCGCTCGAGCTGGAATCGCTCGTTCGCCGCGCAGGCGCGCCCGATGGAGTGTTCCAGGCGCTCCTCGTGGGCAGTGCCGCGGTGGAGGGCATTCTATCTGACCCTCGCGTGGCCGCCGCAACGCTCACGGGCAGCGAAGGCGCGGGCCGCAGTGTGGCGGCTATCGCCGGCCGGCATCTCAAGCCCACCGTGCTCGAGCTGGGTGGCAGCGATCCCTTCATCGTGATGCCGAGCGCCAACCTGCCGCTCGCGGCCGAGACGGCGGTGCGCGCCAGAACCATCAACAACGGGCAGAGCTGCATCGCCGCCAAACGGTTCATTGTGCACCGCGATGTGGTGGCGGAGTTCACGGACCACGTGGTGCAGGGAATGCGCGCGCTGCGAATAGGAGATCCGCTGAGCACGGACACGCAGCTCGGACCGCTGGCGACCCCGGCACTGGCTGCCGAGCTGGATGAGCAGGTGCAGGAGAGCATTCGCGCGGGGGCCCGCGTGCTGCTGGGCGGTGTGCGATCGGGAGAAGCCGATGCGTGGTATCCGGCGACTGTCCTGACAGATATCCCGGTGGAGAGCCCTGCCTGGCGGGATGAGCTGTTCGGACCAGTGGCCCTCATCTTCGCGGCGCGAGACGTGTCTGACGCCATCCGCATCGCGAACGACACGCGCTTCGGACTTGCCGCCAGTGCCTGGACCGCTGATGCGAGGGAGGAGGAGCGCTTCGTGCGCGAGGTGGACGCCGGCAGCGTGTTCATCAACGACATGTCAGCATCCGATCCACGCTTTCCCTTCGGAGGCGTGAAGTCGTCCGGGTACGGCCGGGAGCTCAGCGCTGCGGGGTTGCGCGCCTTCACCAACATCAAGACTGTAAGACGACGTCACGGTGGCGGCGCACACGGTGGCGCCACCGAGTAGGTCAGGCGATCAGGAGGCGGACGCGTGCCGTGGTGCCAGCGCCCGGTGCGCTCTCCAGCGTCATCTCCCCGCCCCACCCTTCCACTAGCCGGCGGCTGATGGCGAGCCCCAGCCCACTGCCGCTCGTGCGCGTGGAGAACCGCGGCTCAAAGAGGCGCGGCAGCACATCGGCCGCAATGCCTTCCCCGTCGTCCGTGATGCGGATCTCCACAAATCGGTCGGCGTCGTCCGGGGCGTGCTCCACCGCCGCCTGCACGACCCTCGCCCCCGCGAGACGCGAGTTCTCGAAGACATTCAGGAGCACTTCGCGCAACTCGTCGGCGCGCGCCAGCGCGCGCGGCAGAGGTGCAGGCGCAACACAGCTCCAGGTAACGCGCCCTTCGCCGAGCTGCTCCAGCGCGATCACATCCTGCACGATGGCCCCAATGTCGGTCGGCTCGGCGCGCGGCCGTTCCTCGGGTGCGCTGCCGTACTGACTGAACGCACGCGCAATCTCGTCGAGCCGGTCGATCTCGTCGAGAATGCGTGAGACGTTCGTGTCGAGCACCGTGTCGAAATCCGGACGTCCGCGCGCGCGTCGCAGATGCTGCACCCCTAGCCTGATCGGGGTGAGTGGATTCTTGATCTCGTGCGCCACCTGCCGTGCCATCTCACCCCACGCGAGCACGCGCTGCGCCCGAGCCAGCTCCGTCACATCATCCAGCGCCAGCACGGCGCCGCCATGTTCGAGCCGTGTGAGCTGCGCGCGAATCGTGCGGCCATCGCGCTCGACGTCAAAGGCCTCGCTCGCCCGCTCGGCGGCGAGAAACTCCATCACGCGTGCCCCTGTGTCGCCCGCTGCGAGTGACGACACCCGGCTGCCCGGCTCGGGCAGCGCATTCATCATCTCTTCCGCGGGCGGATTCGAGAGAATGATCCGCCCGTCCGCGTCAACCGCCACCACGCCACTCGCCACGGTGCGCAGCACCGCGTCCGTCCTGCGCTGCGCATCGATGAGTGCCGTTCGGCTGGCGCTCAGGTCGTGCGCCATCGCGCGGAAGGCCGAGAACACCGGCACGAACTCGCTGGTGGCATTGGCATCCAGCGACAATACTCGCTCGCCGCGCGCCACACTTCGCGCGGCCAGTCGTAACGCGCCGATGGGCTGTGCAAGCTGGCGCGCGGCGAGAGCGCTCAGCCACAGCGCCGCCGCCGCGCCCAGCGCGAGCGCAAACGCCACCAGTACCCCGAGATCGCGCCGGCGACGGTCGAGCAACAGATCGTCGACACGTGCTGGCGCGGCGAGCACGAATGCACCGGCCGCACTCGGCAGCACCCGATAACCCAGCATCCCCGTCGCGCCGGCCACGGGCTCGGCCTTGGTGGCACTGAACTCGCTCGCGCCATCGAGCTCCATGGCCACGTCCGGTCGCAACAGCGTTCCCATCGGGGCGAGCGAGGCAAACAGCGAATCGCTGGCGTCCACGAGCACGCCCGATTGGTAAAGCAGGAGCTTCGTATCCAGGCGTGCGCTCTCCGTGCTCAGCGTTGAAGGACGCAAAGGATCTCCCGCGAACGCACGAATGGTCTCGCTTACCAGAAGCCGGCGCGAAGCCTGCGCATCGTCCGACAGCTGCTGCCAGCTCCAGACTGCAAACGTGCCTGCAGGAATCAGAAAGAACAGAAAGAGCGCGACCGAGAGCCGCACGCGATAACTCCGCACGCGCTGGCGGCGAAGCCGGACGAATCGTACAAGTCGTCCGTCGGCCAGCGCAGCGAGCACCCACACCACCAGCACCATCGCGACCACGGCGAGCACCAGCAATCCGCCACGAGGAATGAGGCTGTCGAGTGTACGCAGATCCACCTCCACATGCGCGCGCGCCGCTCCCGCGTCCGTCGGCACGGGCCAGTCCCCATGCAGTTCGGAGCCTTCGCGTCGCCACCTGAGGGTCTGCGTTGGCTCCAGCGGCAGCGGCGTCACTTGCATTGTGTACGGAGGTTCCGCACTCTCGGCACCGCCGATCCCGAGCCAGCGTGCGTATGTGTCCGGCCCGATCAAACGCGTTCGTGGCGCCAGCGCGAGCGCAAGCGTTCCGCCATCCATGCGCACCGTCAGCAACCGCTCGGACAACGGACCGGCGCGCACGATGACATTTCTCGAACGCCCATCGGCCTCGGTCTCCGCGGCGAGTTGCGCCAGCGTGTCGTACCGCACGGCGAAGGGCGCGGATCCGAAAGTGGCCACAGGACGCCCTCCGATCCAGGAGACCAGCGCCATTGGATAACCCGATGAGGCGAGATCGGAGCGCACGTACCGATCGAGTAGTCCCTGCGCCGTCACCGGCAACGCATCCCCGCTCGCGTCGCTCATCAGCCGGGTGCCCAGCTCCTCGGCATAGCGATCTGGCGACGATAATCCACGTACGTCGCGCTCCGCCAACTCGACGCGCCCGCGGGAGGTGGCGCCCCAGACGACGGTAACCGCACCCAGCGATGCGACGATGGCGGTGGCGAGCAGGTGACGGCGCGATGGGCGCGCGAGCACGACGGCCATACTCGCAGCCCCCCACACCAGCACATACCATCGCGGCCAGGAACCCGGCGCCTGCCAGAGCACCGGAGCCGCGAGCGCCCCGGCGGCGGCCACCACCGGACCCACCACGAGTGCCACGTGCGGCACAGTGCGCGCTCCCCGTGCGCCCGTCCAGGAGGCGAGGGCCAGCAGCGCGGTACCCGCCAGCCCGATAGGCACTACCCAGATCAACCACAGCGCTCCGCTGGTGCCAGTAGCGGGCGTCGTGATTCCTGTAGCCAGCGCGCGGAGCAGATAGGGCGACGCGAGCACGATCGCGCCCGTCAGCAGCAGTGAAGCCGCCATGGGAACGCGGGCGGCGCTTCGCCGACGAATCAGCAGCACGAACAGCAACGCCGTGGCTGACGTAACCGCCAGCGCGCCCGCATTCGCACTGAAGGCGTGTCCGTACGGCAGGTAATACAGCGCTGCATCGAACAGCCGGGATCGCGTGGAGAACTCGCTGAGCGGCACTACCGCCAGAAACCGCGCCGTCACGGCGCCGGCGATCAGCAGCACGGCACCGCGCGCGCGCCGATCGGCAGAGGCGACCAGGAAAGCCACGAACGCCAGCAGCAGGGCGAGTCCCACCCGTACGCGGGCGCGCTCGAGCAACCGGAAGCGCACCTCGCCCACGGATGGGATCACCGGCCGCGCGGTGAACAATGGCCGGCCTTGATCCATGAACCGGAGCGACTGTGCGTCCACGCTGTCCGTGGGCGGACCGAAGTCGAATCCTTCCGTGATTTCGTCTCCGGGCAGACGCTGCGCGAGTCCGCGAGAGAGCCGGTCGGCGGGTGTCGCCGCGTAGATCAGCGAGGCGGCGATGGCTCGCGTGGTGCCGCGGCGGGAACTCGCGTACAGCGTGAGCCCAAAGGGTGAGGCCACCACGCCGCGCGCGTCTCGCAGCCGCGCCGGATCGGCGTGGAGCGTGCCGTTCCAGGCCACGAGCGAATCGCCGTGCAGCAGCAGGGCCGCGCGGTGTTCCCGATCCCCGATCAGGCGCCCGAGCTGCGAGATCGCTGCCACGGGCGAGTCCGTGATTGTTGACGCGGCGTCGGCCACTCCCTGCAGCAGTCCCAGTTCCGTCTTCACGGCCCGATCGAGCCGGGCGGACTGTTCCTTCGCCTCCGCCCTCCCCGTCGACGAGGGCGCTGCCGCGTACCGCGCCAGTCGCCACTCGGCCCGGGCGGCGATTCCCGCGGCCCCGAGAGTGCTCGCGAGCCCCACACCCAGCGCCACGCGCATGGCGCGCGCCGTGCACCAGCGAAGCGACAGCGCCGACAGGACGGTGGCAGCGGTACAGACGAACGGATATGCTACACCCTGGTCCGCCAGCCACTGTGCGGCCGCGAGCAGTGCAACGCCGGCCAGCACCGGCGCCGCCAGGGCATGCATGCGCGACCGCACACCAGAACGCCCCTCAGACAGGAACTGCATGACCGATTCCGCTCCGGGCACCGCCACGCCACGCCGCATCAAGGAGATGCGGCCGAGCCAGATCACCGAGACGCTCGCGCGCGACGGACGGCTCATCATTCCCATCGGCACCTGCGAGCAACACGGTCCTCACCTGCCGCTTGGGGCAGACACGCTGATCGTCGAGCATCTCGCCGACGATCTCTCGGCGGAATTCGGGATCCTGCGGGCCCCGACCCTCGAATACGGAGTGAACGTCGACACCGAGCGCGGCTTCGCCGGCAACGGCTCCCTGCGCAAGAAGACGCTGCACCGCATGCTGAATGACCTGCTCGACAGCTGGGAGCTGACGGGGGTGAAGGAATTCATCCTGCTCACCGCTCACGAACACGATCCGCATCAGGAAGCCATCGCCACGGTGATCACGACCACGGCTCGCGTGCGGGTGGTGGACATCTTTGCGGTTGACATGCGCGCGTTGCTGGAAGGACAGAGCGAGCCGATGCACGGTGACGAGGTGGATACCTCACTGATGCTGTATCTCGTGCCGCATCTCGTGCAGATGGATTTGGCGGAAGACTATATGATGTCGCGTGATGAGCTCCGGCGATACCGCCGCGGATGGCTCAAGATCCCGAAGGGCAGCAGTGGCTCCATCGGCCGGCCCACGCTGGCCACCGCCGCCAAGGGTGCGGCACTCTACGCCCACATTCGCGAGAAGGTCCGCAACCGGGTGTTCGTCGCGCCCGGACCCGACGATACGGCCGAGTAGAAAAACCAGCCCTTGCTCCTCACGTCACGTGAGGATCTACACGGATCCCGTGGCTCTGCCGGCGTCCGGCGCCGCGGCTGCGAATTCCCGCGCTCCCGCTGAAACCTGCCGATTCGTCCAGGCGTAGGGGTCAGTGACCCAACTCCAAGGATCTCCCCTCCGATGCGCCATTCGGTGTTCGCGCTCGCCCTGTTCGTCGCCCTCCCTGCTTCGCAGGCGCAGACGGTCACGGCCCCTACAAGCGCCACGCTCACCCTGGACGAGGCCATTTCCGCGGCCCGCCAGAACAATCCGATCTACCTTTCCACGGCAAACAATCGGCGCACCGCTGATGCGGCCATCCGCAGCGCGCGCGGCCAATTGCTGCCCTCCGCAGACGCGTCCTTCAGCGGTCGCTATCAGCAGGGCGGCCAGCAGGTGCTCAGCGGCGTCTCCTTCAATTCGAGTTCCGCCAGCGTGCAGTCCGCGTACAACGTGGGCCTGAACTACCGCGTGAATGCCAGCACCTTCCTCACCCCCAGGGCGGCGGTCGCCAATCGCGAGGCCGTAGAGGCAGACATCACCGGCTCCGCCGAGCAGTTGCGCGCCGCTGTCACCCAGCAGTACATCACCGTGCTCCAGGCAAAGGCGAGAGCGTCCTTGCAGGACACCCTCGTGCGCACCGCCGAGACCCAACTGGAGCTCGCCAAGGCCAAGGTGGCGGTGGGTTCCGGCACATCGTTGGACATCCGGCGCGCTGAAGTGGCCCTGGGCCAGACGCAGGTGGCACTGCTCCGCGAACGCAACAACGTGGAGATCGAGAAGCTGCGGTTGTATCAGCAGATGGGCGTCCCGCAGCCCGACAGCGTCGTGCTGGTCACCGAGTTTCCGGTGTTCGAACCGTCCTTCTCACTGGCGAACCTGCTCGATGACGCGCGCGGCCAGAATCCCGCCATCGTCGCACTGCGTGCCCGCGAGCGCTCGGCGGACCTCAACGTGAAGGTGGCCAGGTCCACCTACACTCCCACACTGTCGCTCAGTACCGGCATCGGTGGCAATTCCTACGAGTATACCAATCCGGGATTCCTCGTGAACCAGGCGCGCGCCGGCCTGGCCGCGTCGCAGGCGTCCTGCTTCCAGCAGGACAGCATCCGAGTACGGTTGGGCCTGGGCAGCAACAACTGCGGCGGTCCCCAATACACCTTCACCTCGGTGCAGGAAGATGCGATCCGGAGCCGGAACAATCAGTTTCCGTTCAACTTCCAGCGATCGCCGATCGGGCTGAGCGCGGTGCTCTCGCTCCCGCTGTTCGACAACTTCGCCCGCGAGGAGCGCGTGCAGCGCGCACAGGTGGACAAGGATGACGCCGTCTTCAACGTGCGCGCCAAGGATCTTGCGCTCACCGCCGATGTCACGCAGGCGTATCGCTCCCTCACCACAGCGGCTCGCACGGTGGCATTGCAGGAACAGACCTCCGCCAAGGCCCGCGAGGAACTTGCCTTCGCCGAGGAGCGCTACAAGGTGGGAGCGTCCACCTTCCTTGACGTCGTCACGTCGCGTGGGACCTACGAGCAGGCACTGATCGATCGCGTGAATGCCATCTACGACTATCACAAGGCCTTCGCCGCGCTCGAAAACGCGGTTGGTCATCCCCTTCGCTGATCTACTCCCTCCGAGAGACTGTCCATGAGCAAGCGTGTCAAGATGTCCATCGCCGGGGGAGTGATTCTCGTCCTGGTACTGATAGGGGGCCTCGCCGCCGCCAAGAAGAACAACAAGGCAGTGGAAGTTCGCACCGAGAGCGTGCAGCAGCGTGACCTGATCGCGTCGGTGACGGCGAGTGGCCAGGTGCGCCCGCAGATGAAGGTGGATCTGAGCTCGGACATCACCGGCAAGATCGTGAAGCTCGCCGTGAAGGAGGGCCAGATGGTCACCAAGGGGCAGTTCCTGCTGCAGATCGATGCGCAGCAGGCAGAGGCGGCGGTGCAGCGTGTTCAGGCCTCGCTGGCGTCCAGCCGCGCGCAGCTCACGCAG
>JBBSVF010000034.1:0-17179 GCA_038233745.1 Gemmatimonadales bacterium | reverse complement strand
TCCCTCGGCCTGTTCGTCGATGAGCCTCCCGGTTCGCCAGGCTGATCTCGCGGCGAGCGACGCGCGGAGGTCGTCTCCGGCCGCCGCACTCTTTGCCGTAGGCGCGTTCGTCCTGTACGTGGCCCTCGCGATGTTCGGGGGCGGAGGTCGTACCCTCAGCATCACCTATCCCCTCGGCTGCCTGCTGGTGGCGGCCTTCGCCTACCTCCGGCATCCGACGATCTACCTGGCCTTCACCACCTGGACGTGGCTGCTCACCCCGTTCCTTCGGCGCGTCTTCGATCTCCGATACGGCTACCATCCCCCCAGCTCGCTCCTGCTGGGACCATTATTGGCGTCGCTGCTGGCGGTAGTGACGCTCGTGCGGTTCCGTCGCAGCCTCCGCAACAGCGCCTACCTGCCCTTCCTGATTGCCATTGCGGCGCTGGTGTACGCATTTCTCATCGGCATCGTGCGCCAGTCTGCGGCTGCCGCCGCCTATGATCTGGTGAACTGGCTGGCGCCTTTGCTGTTCGGGCTCCATGTGGCACTGCTCTGGCGCGAGTTCCCGCGCCTCCGTGACACGGTGGCCAAAACCATGCTGCTCGGACTGCTGGTCACAGCCGTTTACGGGATCTATCAGTTCGTGCAGCCGCCCACCTGGGACCGGGTCTGGGTCGTGAGCGCCGAGATGGCCAGCGTGGGCATTCCGCTGCCATTTTTCATTCGTGTGTTCAGCACGATGAACGCACCCGGACCTTTTTCCGTCTTCCTCATTGCCGCGCTTCTGGTGGGCCTTGCGTCTCCGCAGCGCTGGCGCGCGCTGCCTCTTGCACTGGGACTGGTGGCGCTGATCCTCACGAAGGGGCGCTCCGCCTGGGCCGCACTGTTCATCGGCGCCGTGATCCTTCAGCTGCTGCAGCCGGTGCGCTCGCTCCCGCGTCAGTGGCTGGCCCTGCTTGGCGTACTCCTCCTCGCGCTGCCGGTGGTGACACAGCCGAAGGTGATCGGCGTGCTGAACAAGCGGGCCGCGACAGTTACCAACCTTGCCGCAGACCCCTCGTACCAGGCACGGATGAGCTTCGGGCGCTTTGCGCTCAAAAGCCTTGCGAGCAACCCTGCCGGCAATGGGCTGGGTGCGCTCGGCGGCGCTGGCAAGCTGCTCACGGGTGGCAAGGCGGGTCTCGCGCTGGACAGTGCGCCACTCGAGATCTACAGCGCGATGGGCTGGATCGGCGGAACCCTCTACATGATGTCGTTGATCGCGATCGTACTCCCCATCATGCGAAGCCGAAAAGCACGATTCGATTCGATCACGAGTGCCGCTGCTGCCAGTGTGGTGGCGATCATGGCCACATCCCTCTTTGGAAACGTGTTCACCGGTGTGTCCGGATTCATCTTCTGGATGATGGTGGGCATCGCCACAGCTGGCCGGTCGTGGGGCATGGCCACGCAGCTCCTGGCCCGCTTCGCCAATCATCCAGGGCTGTCTGTGCGCACCGCAGCCGTTCCCGCCTCAACAGCCGCGTGACAGCCAGCGCGGAGCACAGCGTCGGCCGGCGGCCGGTGCCGCTCCGACGCATCCGGGCTGACCGCCGCTCCACGGCGCTCGATCTCCACGAACTCTGGCAGTACCGCGATCTCTGGCTCACGCTCGCCCGTCGCGACGTCACCCTCCGGTACCGCCAGACAGCGCTCGGCGTAGCGTGGGTGGTAGTCCTGCCCATCCTGGCCAGCGGCCTGCTCACGCTTGCGTTCGGAGTCATCGCGCGGTTGCCGACGCACGGCTCGCCGTACTTCCTGTTCGTGGTGGCCGGCTACCTGGGCTGGAATGCCTTCCAGAACACCCTGCAGCGTGCGGCCGGCACCCTCACTGGCAACGCCTCGCTGGTCTCGCGGGTGTACTTTCCGCGAATTCTGCTCCCTGCCTCGGTCGTGCTGGCGTCGCTCATCGACTTCCTCGTCGGCGCTGCGCTGCTGCTGGTGGTCCTTGCCGTCCGCAGCGAGCTGCCGTCGCCGCAATTGCTCCTGTTGGCGCCACTGCTTTTCCTGCAGGTACAGCTGCTCGCGTTGGGGCTGGGGCTGTTCGCAGCCTCGCTCACGGTGCGCTTTCGCGATGTCCAGTATGTGCTCCCACTGCTCGTGCAGCTGCTCCTGTTCGCGAGTCCTGTTGCGTACGCCGTGGATGCGGTGCCGTCGAATGTCCGGCCATGGTATCTGCTGAATCCTCTGGCGCCGATGCTGGATGCGCTGCGCACCTCGTTGCTCGGCCGTGGCGGCATCGAGTGGGGTGCGCTCGCGACATCCGCCGGCGTCACGCTGCTGCTGCTCGTCGCGGGGGCGGCATTCTTCCTGAGCCAGGACCGCCGCGTTGCCGACGTCATCTAGCGACGTGCTGCCTGCGCTCGCAATCCGCGGCCTGGGGAAGGCGTATCGGCGCGCCGCAGGATCGTCAACGACACTCGGCGAATCGGTGGCCCGGTGGTTCTCCCGTGGGCCGGTGCCTCCCGACGCAGATCTGTTCTGGGCGTTGCGCGATGTGAGTGCCTGCGTGAATCGTGGCGAGATCGTCGGAATCATCGGTCGCAATGGCGCGGGCAAGAGCACTCTGCTCAAGATCGTCGCTGGGGTAACCTCGCCCACCACCGGCAGCATCGATGTGCGAGGTCGCGTCGGTTCGCTGCTGGAGGTGGGTACGGGGTTTCACCCGGAGCTCACGGGCCGCGAGAACATCTTTCTCTACGGCTCGTTCCTGGGAATGCGGCGCACGGAGATCCGCGAGCGGTTCGATGAGATCGTGGAGTTTGCCGGGGTCTCGGAGTTCCTCGATCTTCCCGTGAAGCGGTACTCGAGTGGTATGGCGGTTCGCCTGGCCTTCGCTGTGGCCGCGCACCTGGACGCGGACATCCTGCTCATCGACGAAGTGCTCGCAGTTGGCGATCAGGCCTTCCAGGACAAGTGCCTGGGCAAGATGCGCGATGTTCGACAGCGTGAGGGCCGCACCGTGCTCTTCGTGAGCCACAACCTGTCCTCCGTCGTGAGTCTCTGCACCCGCGCCCTGCTCATCGCCGACGGGCGGGTGATCGCCGACGGACCAGCCGCCGACGTGGCTGCGACGTACAGCGCGGGAGTCAGACGGGTGGAGCCCAACGGCTCGCCGACAAATCTTCGCGATCGATCGCGCGCGCGAGCAAGCGCCGCTCACTGCACCTCCGTTGCCGTGTCCGCCGAGGACGCCGGCGGCGCGCCCTCAGTGCTGATTCCCGGAGCGACACTTGTGGTATCGGTCACCTTCGACGCCCACGCAGCGGTGCGTCGAGCGCTCCTTGGCGTGCTGCTCAACGACGAACGCGGCCGGCCGGCACTGGGGGTCTCCACAGACACCGCGGATGTCTGGATCGACGCGGACGCCGGCGAGACTCGGCGCGTGACGGTCCGCCTGCACGATGTGAGGCTGAAGCCTGGCACCTACACGCTGGACCTTTATCTGACGACGATTACGGAGGTACTCGACGACCTCGATGCAGCGGCGCGGATCGAGGTGCTGTCCGTTCCTGGTGCGGGCTACGAGCGGTGGCCTGACTGGCCACCCGCGCCCTACGCTCCGCGCTTCGATGCGCTGGCAGAATAGGTCAGTGACCCACGCTCTCGATCAGCTGACGCAACGCCCCGACGACTTCGGCGGGCGTCGCAAGGGCGCCACCCGGGCCATGACGTCCGAGCGAGACACAGGTGTCAGGATAGCCCCATTGGGAATCGTGCGCCGGGCCCGAGGGAAAATAGGTGCCAAGGACCACGACGGTGGGTTGCGAGAAGGCGGCAGCAACGTGCATCAGCATGCTCGGATTGCACATCACCGCATCGGCGGCCGCTACGGTGCCGAAGCTCTCGCGCAGCGAGAGCTGGCCGGTGAGATCCAGCACATGGTCGCAGTTGGCGGCCAGGCGCGCACCTGTCGCGCGATCACCGCCTCCGCCCAGCAGGGCAATCTCCACGTCGCCCGCAGCGAGGAGCATCCGGATGGCCTCGGCGAAGCTCGCCTCGGGCCAGCATTTCTCGGGGAATCCGGCTCCCACGCCCATGGCCACGCGCAGTGGGGAGCGCTGCTCGCGTCGAGGGCTCCAACGGCCCTCGCCTGCCGCGTACTCGTGGGCGTCGAGAAAGATCTGCGGACGCACCTCGGGCAGCTCGGTTGCGCCGAGGAGTTCCGCGAAGCGGAGCGCCGATCGCCCGACATGTTCGCGCTCGTTGAACTGCACGAACTGGCGAGTGGCGGTGTGGCCACCACGGTAGCCCCGCACTCCGAGTCGCCACGGAATTCCGAGGCGCATCATGAGCGCGGAGCCGATGTGGCTGCCCACCACGTCGATGCCGATGTCGAAGTGCCGTGCCGCCAGCGGTTCCAGCTCCGGGGACGAGGCGATGAAGCGTGCAACATCCAGCCATCCCTGTGGTTCCACGTACTTGTTGTTCCAGGGAGCGTTCACCTGAACCACTTCACTGAGATGCGGATTGCCCTGCAGCGTGGCCAGATTCCACTGGCCCACTGCGGCCACGATTTCGCCCTGAGGAAATCGTCGGCGCAGCGCGTCGAACAGTGGGGTGGTGACGAGCAGGTCGCCGATATCGTTGCTGCGGAACACCAGGATGGATGGCGCGTCAGGAATACGATCCTGGCGCGGCGTGACGAGCCGGGACACGATGCCAAGGGGAATGTCCACCAGATCGCCTTTCCAACCCATGCTTGTGCGCGCCAGGTGAGAGTCGCGAGGAAGATAGCGTGAAGCATCCGGCTCCGGTCACTGCGATCGTGTGCACCGACTGGGCTACCGACAGTTCCGGTGGCGCCACCTTCGAACACGACGTGTTGGCCGCAGCGCTCCGCCGTACTGACCGCGGCGCTCTGGTTGTGTATCCGGACATCCCGGCGATCCGCGCGCTGGTGGACGACGCACACGCTGGCGGGCGAGTGACGCTGGTACCCGCGCTCGCGACACCGAACATTGCGCGGCGGCTGCAGAAGCGCGTCTCACGCATGGCGGGGCGAAGCGCGCCTCATCTGCCCTTTGCGGACCTCGGTGGGGCGCTCGCGGCGGCGGGAGCGGAGTGCGCGTGGATGCTGGGCGGGTCGCAGGTTCCACTTGATCTTCCGTACCTTGCCACGGTCTGGGATGTCCAGCACCGCGCGCAGCCCTGGTTCCCCGAGGTGAGCAGCAATGGCGAATGGCGTGAACGGGAGCAGCTCGTGCGCGAGTTCATTGCCCGAGCGTTCCGTGTGCTTACGGGTACCGCGCAGGGGGCACGGGAGGTCGAGGCGTTCTATGGTCGGCCGGTCACGGACTCTCGCGTGATTCCCTTTGCCGTGCCCGAGTTCGCACGGCAGGCAGGTGCGGAGGAACGCCTTTCGCGGCCGGCCGAGGTGGGTGAACGCTATCTGCTGTACCCCGCCAGCTTCTGGGCTCACAAGAATCATGTGACACTGCTCCATGCGCTCGCGCTCCTGTCGGATGACACGCAACTCGTGCTGGTGGGCGCGGATCGCGGGGCGATGGCGCATGTCCGGAGCACGGCACTGGCGCTGGGGGTGGCCGAGCGGGTGGTGTTCATGGGGCATGTCCCGCGCGCGTCGCTCATCGCGCTCTATCAGCACGCCGAGGCGCTGGTGTATGCATCGTTGTTCGGGCCGGACAATCTGCCGCCACTCGAGGCCATGGCGCTTGGATGTCCGGTGATCGCGAGTGACATACCGGGTGCGTCGGAGCAGTTGGGGGACGCCGCACTGCTCGTGTCGCCGCTGAGTGCGGAGGCGTGGACGAGTGCCATCCGTGACCTGCGCGACCAGCCGGCCCAGCGCGCACGACTCGTGGCGCGGGGACACGAGTGCTCCAGTGCGTCCGGCGCCGAGCACTACGCGAATGAAGTGTTCAGGATCATCGACGAGGAGCTCGCGCCGGTGCGTGCACTGTGGGCGTGAGCGCGGACGCCCTGCTGGAAGGTGGAGGCCTGCGGGTCGCCGAGCCGCAGTTCAGCATCATCACCGCATCGATGAATCAGGGGTCTTTTCTTCGTGAAACGCTGGCATCGGTTCGCGCGCAGGGGCGAACCGATGTGGAGCATATCGTCATTGACGGAGGGAGCACCGATGACAGCGTTGCGGTGCTGCGCGATCACGAGGCATCGCTCTCATACTGGGTGAGTGCACCAGATGGCGGGCAGCCCAACGCATGGAATGCGGGACTGCGGCGGGCGCGGGGCAGGTATGTGGGTTTCCTGAACAGCGACGACCTGTATCTGCCCGGCGCGCTGGACGCCGTGGCGCATCTGGCACGCGATGAACCGCAGGCAGAGTGGTTGCTGGGTGGCACCCTGTACTTCGGGGTCGGAAGCGACGACCTCTGGTACCCCGGACGATTGCCGGTGAGTGCGGCGGACGTGCTGTACTTCGAGAGCTATGTGCCGCAGCCCGGGCATTTCTGGCGGCGCTCGCTGCTGGAGCGCCTCGGGGGAGTGGACGAGTCGCTCCAGTACGGCTTCGATCTCGACCTGCTCGTTCGCTGCGCGCTGGCCGGCGCGCGGGCGGCGGCGACGCATCGGCTCATTGCGGCGTTCCGCTTTCACGCGTCAAGCAAGACCACGGCGTCGCGATCCAACCAGGACGCGGATACCGCGCTGGTGGAGGCTCGGCATTTCAACGCCGTGCGCGACCGCGATGGGCGGCGCGCGGCGCTGTTACGCGATCGCTATCGTGCGCAGCGCGCGCTCGGCCTCGCACGTGATCGCTTGGCGGCCGGTGAGACGGCACCCGCGTGGCGGCTCACCGCCGACGTCGCGCGACAGTATCCCACGGCGGTTCCTACCCGCGCGTTCCTGGGGACGCTGCAGCGACTGCTCGGTCTCCGCCGCGGCCCGTGAGGCCGCGCAGCAGAGAGAGCATATGGCGGCCAGCACTTCGCCAGTTGAGTCGCTCATCGTAGCGAGCGCGCGCCGCCGCGCACATGGCCTGGTAGGCTGTACGATCGCGAGCGAGGGCATGGAGCCGTCCGGCCCACGCCTCCGGATCGGCATCATTCCCGAACAGCAGACCTGTCACGCCATCCTCGATGATTGTGAGGACTCCCCCGGTCCGCAGCGCTGCCGCTGGCACACCATACGCTGCAGCCTCAGCGTACACCAAACCGTAGGCCTCCGCGCGTGATGGCATCACGAAGAAGTCCGCCTGCGCGAGCAGCATGGCCAAGCGGCGCGATTCCAGGGGATCGCGCTTGCTCAGGAAGCCTTCGACCGTCACCCACGGGGGAACCGTGGTGCCGGCGGGCGGAGCCACACCCACGAGCGAGAGCTGCACGTCGCCCGCGATGCGCCGCAGCGCGTCGGCCACCTGCAGCGTGAACTGGCCCCCCTTCCGCTCCCACTCCACACCGATCCAGAGCAGGCGAAGGGGACCGGTGAGCCGACGGCTGATCGATGAGTCCACATCCACGCGATCTGGGGCGACGGCGAGATTGGCTCCGAACGGCACCACCGCCACCTGGTCCGCCGCGAGCCCGTAATCACGAGTGGCCGACGCCGCCGCCCAGTGCGACGAGTAGACGGCCAGATCGACGGCGCGCGCAGCGGCGAGACCAGCGGCGCGGGCCTGGCGCCGGCTCACGGACGCAAGTGTCTGGAAGTCTGGGTAATAGTCCAGCATCGCGGCCCACGTGGCGTCATCCCAGCTGGCGAAGGGCCGATCGAGCGGCCCGAGCGCCGCCGCTACGAGTGAGGTGATCGCGAGCACGGCGTCCGCGTCCTCTGGAATTCGCGACCGGGCATCCTCTCCCATTGCCCGCAGCGCCGCCGGGTCGAGGTTCGCGTGGTACGTCCTCCCGCCCAGCAGGGAGAGTCGCTGCCGGGCGCGCATGGGCAGTGTCCACCGCGAGCGCAGACTGCCCACGCGCACCAAGGTGGCGCCGGCATCCTCGAGCGATCGCGCGATGTGATGGTTCAGCCCCGACCACTGGTGTACGTCGTCCGGATCGTTGAGTGTAACCAGCGCGATCTTCACGAGGAGCGGGCGGAGTTGGCGCGGTGCGCGTAGATTGCAGGACTGCACTGCGGCGCCGTTGTTCCGTGACCAGGTGCGCCGCCAGCCGTCACACATGGACGACCACTCCCGGCTTGCCGTCTCTCATTGCTCCCACCCGCGTGTTCTTCCCCTGCACCGGCCTGGGCCGGCAGCAGCGCGGTTTCGAGACCTTCACCAGGGAATGCGCAGCGGCACTCTCCTCCGACCCGCGCCTGGAGCTCACCGTATTTGCCGGGGGCGCCGAGCAGCCCACTTCCGACCATGTGCTGTGGAATCTCGCCCGTGACAGCCGCGCCGCCCGATTGGTGGGCCAGCTCATGCGACGCGAACCATACTACGCCGAGCAGGCGTCGTTCTTCCTGTCGCTGCTGCCGAGGCTCGTGCGGGGGCGCCCCGATGTGTTGTACTTCGCCGATCTGGGGCTCGGCAACCTCTGCTGGCACTGGCGTCGCCTCACTGGACAGCGCTACCGCATGCTCTTCTACAACGGCGGGATGACCACCATGCCGTTCACTCGCGCGGACGTTATCCAGCAGCTCACGCCGGCTGGGCTGGACGAGGCGACAGTACGCGGCGAGGATCCCACGCGGCAGATCGTGCTGCCCCATGGCCTGGAGATTCCGGCGATGCTTCCCGCGCGACTCCCGCTCGCGGAACGGGCGCGTTTGCATCTGCCCGTCGATCGGCCGATCGTTCTCTCCGTCGGCCTGCTGGATGAAAGCACCAAGCACATGGCGTATCTCGTGAACGAGCTTGCCGCACTGCCTTCGCCACGTCCCTTTCTCTGCATGCTGGGCGCCGCGAACAGCGAGACGCCGGCGCTCCGTGCGCAGGCGCTGCGGCTCCTCGGAGAGGGCAACTTCCTCATGACGACTGTTCCACGCGAGCGCATCGGCGACTACTACCTGGCCGCCGACGTCTTTACGATGGCCTCCTTGCGCGAGGGCTTTGGCCTGGCGTACGTGGAAGCGCTCGCACACGGCCTGCCCGTCATCGCGCACGACACGCCGGTGACGCGCTATCTCATGGGCGCGCTCGGGCAGCTTGCCGATCTCACCGTGGCCGGCGCACTCTCGGCCCAAGTTGCGCGCGCACTCCAGACCGGCCCCGACGAGACGCTGCGAGCCGCTCGGCATCGATCTGCGTATGCGCGATTCAGCTGGGCAATGCTGCGTGAACGCTACGCCACGATGCTGCTCGACGTCGCCGCGCGCTCAGCCGCATGAGCTCACCGCTGTTCACGGTGGTGATCCCCACGCGCGATCGCAATCCGCTGCTCGCCCAGTGCCTGGACCGACTGGCGCCAGGCCAGCAGACGCTGGACGCGGCGCGGTATGAGGTGGTGGTCACGGATGACAGTGTCACCGAGGCCGCGCGCGCGCTGGTGACCTCGCGCTATCCGTGGGCTCGCTGGTCGCCTGGACCGCGGCGTGGGCCCGCTGCCAACCGCAACGCCGGGGCGCGGGCGGGAGCGGGTGACCTGGTGGTCTTCGTGGACGATGACTGTCTGCCCGAGCGCGACCTGCTCGCCGGCTATGCGGGTGCGTTGCGCGATGGCACGAGTGTGTACGAAGGGCGCATCACCTGCCTGGAGGGCGTGACGTCGCCGCGGCAGACGGCGCCCGAGAATCTTCACGGCGGCGTGCTGTGGTCCTGCAACTTCGCCATCCGTCGTGACGACTACCTCCGTCTGGGAGGCTTCGACGAGAGATTTCCGCATCCTCACATGGAGGATGTGGACCTCCGCGACCGGATCGCCGCGGCGGCGCTCCCGTCGGTGTTCGTGCCGGAGGCCAGCGTCGATCACCCCCCCAGACGCTTGCCCTTCGGCGCGCGACTGGCCCGCATGCATCAGGCGGGCGTCCTGTACATGACGCTGCACCCACCGGTGCGCTCGCTGCCATCGTTTCTCCTGAACGAGGCACGGGCCAAGCTGTCGCTCGTGCGACGGCGGCCGAAGTCCCGCGATTCGCTCATCGCAATCGCGTCACTCGCGGTGGAACTGGTTGCCGTGGCCTGGCAGTGGAGGCGGTGGGTCCGGTGGGCGGCGCGCGTGGCGGCGCCTCGAACCTGATGCAGCGCTGGTGCATGATCACCTGCGAATACCCGCCAATGGCGGGGGGGGTGAGCGATCACTCCATGCTGCTCGCGCGCTCCCTCGCAGCGGCCGGCGACGAGGTGGATGTCTGGTGCCCACCGGGAATCGCGGCGCCACCGATGGTTGCCGGTGTCCGGGTGCAGGTGTTGCCATCGCTTTTCGGGCTGGACTCCCTGCGCCTGCTGCGCGAGATGCTGCGCCACCTTCCCCGGGATGTGCGCGTACTCGTGCAGTACGTGCCCACGGGATTCGGCTGGCGCATGATGAATGTGCCATTCGCCTTGCTGCTCTACTCCCAGCGCCGGCGCGGCCTGGACGTCTACTTTCACGAGGTGGGGTTCCCGCTGGCGCGCACCACCTCGCTGCGCCGGAATCTCGCCGGAGTAGTGCACCTCGCCATGAACTGGCTCGTCGTCCGCTCGGCCACGCGCATTCTCGTGGCCATTCCCGAGTGGCAGCAGCGGCTGCGTCATGTCGGTGTGCGACCGCATGACCACCGTCGCCTGGTCACCTGGGTCCCAGTGCCGAGCAATGTTCCCGATGTGGTCGAGGCCGATCGCGTGGCCGAAATACGCGCCGAGCTTCTCGGCCAGGATCGGCGGGTGATCGTGGGCCACTTCGGCACCTCGGGGCGCTATCATCTGCACAGTCTCCCGGCGATGATCACACGCATCCTCGATGACAACATCGACCGCGTGATGCTGCTGGTCGGTCGCGACACGCCGCTCCTGCGCGACGCCGTGATCGCTGAACGGCCCGCACTCGCGGAGCGCGTTGTCGCCACCGGTGGCCTGGAGCCCGCCGACGTCAGCATTCATCTTGCCGCGTGCGATGTGCTCCTGCAGCCTTTCGACGACGGCGTGAGCTCGCGGCGCGGATCGCTGATGGCCGGCCTGGCCCTCGGTCGGCCCATCGTGACGAACGAAGGCGTCGTCACCGGGCCACTGTGGCGCCAGCGGGGTGCCGTGCTCCTCACGAGATCCGACGCGCCGGATGTCATGGGTGATGCCGTGAATGATCTCCTGGCAGACGCCGAGCTGCGCACGCGAATCGGTGCGGCTGCGGTCGCGGTTCACGAGGAGCTGTTCGCACTCGAACGCGGAGTCACCCGTCTCCGGAATGCCGAGCGAGGGGTGGTGCATCCCGAGCATCAGCTGCCTGGGACGGATGCGGCTGCGCCGGCGAGTGGGGCAGTGACGACGACGGCGACCGTCGACACCGGGGATCGAGCATCAACCGCGCTGCCGGACGTCGTACGCACCGATGCTCAGCAGGCGATGCCGCTGAGCGGGCCCCGCGTGTTCATGTTCCACACCACATTGCCCACGCTCAAACGAAAACCAGGGGGAGTGGAGATCGCCGTCCACCGGCTGGCCAATGCGCTGGTCGATCTTGGAACACCCGTGACCGTGGGCAGTCTCACCAGTGCGCCAGCGGATGCGCGCTATGTGCATCGCCGGCTCTTCACGCGCTTCCCGTGGCTGGTGCAGTCCACCGTCGCGCGGCTCGGGATATTGCCGCTTTTTCTGAATTTTCTCGGATACGGCCGGTTCGATGTCGTTCACTTCCATGGCGACGACTGGTTCGTCGTGAACCGGCCACGTGCGTCGATCCGCACGCTGCACGGCTCCGCATTGCGCGAGGCACAGCGCGCGACGAGTCTCCGTCGACGGCTGATGCAGTACGCTGTCTTCCCTCTCGAACGGCTCGCAGCCAAACTGGCGACCATCAGTGTGGCTGTCGGCGAGGATGCTGCGTCGCTGCATGGCATTCGCCGCGTGATCGCCAATGGTGTGGACCATTCGCTTTTCCATCCGGGTGAGAAGGCTGCGGTGCCTACCATTCTCTATGTGGGAACGTGGGAGGGCCGAAAGCGCGGCCGCTGGCTGTACGAGCGGTTCCTCGACTCCGTCGTGCCCCGGCATCCCGACGCTGTCCTGCACTTCATCGCGGATGTGCCTCCTCCATCGCACCCGCGCGTGCGCTTCGAGCGCTTTCCCGACGACGCGGCGCTTGCGCGGGCGTATCGCGAGGCATGGGTCTTTGCGCTGCCGAGCACGTATGAGGGATTCGGCATCCCGTATCTCGAGGCGATGGCGAGTGGTACGGTGGTGCTCGCCACACCGAATGTCGGTGCGTCCGAGCTGCTCGGCAACGGACGCTTTGGTGTGCTTGCGGAGGATGGCGTTTACACCGATGCACTGTTGCGATTGCTCGGCGATGATGCCGTGCGGGCACGCATCGCCGGTGCAGGGCTGGCGCACGCGCAGGAGTTCTCCTGGCAGAATGTGGCACGTGCCTATCAGGACGTGTATGACGACGCACTCCGCCTCCGTCATCATGCCCCGCCACGACGGGAGGCCGCGGATGCAAGGGCTACGGATGGCGTGGCGAGAGAGCTCAGGAATGAGGGGCCCAGACCCGAGCGGGTAGGGCACGGCGAGGCACGCGGGCTCACCATGCCCGCGCGACGTCACCTCCTTGCCGCTCCGGATGAGGACCGCGTCTTCCAGTGGCTTGGCCGGCTGCTCGGCAGCTGCCTCTCCATGGTGGACGTGGGAAGTGCGGATGGATCCGCGCTGATCTATGCCCTCTCGCGCGGTCAGCTGCGGGCGGTGCTCGCATTCGAGCCGGATCGTGCGCGTCGCGAGACCATCCGCCGGCTGCTCGCACCGAATGGTCTCGCGAGCGATCCGCGGCTCTCGTTGCGCTCGCAGACAGTGGGCGTCATGGGCGAGGAGAGCGCCACCCTCGACTCGCTCATTCCGGAGCTGCGATGGCCCGTGCTCGTGCGCATTGCCGCATCGGCCGCGCCCGCGGCACTCGCTGGCGCGGAGGCACTGCTGCAGCAGGATTCCACCCGGTGGCTCGTTGGCGTCTCCAATGAAACCCGGCCGCTGCTCACAGCCCGCTTCGAGGCGCTCGGCTATCGCACCCGAGGGATCACCTCGGGACTGCTCGCACACCGCAAGCGATGGATCGCCGCATGGCGCCACGACGACAGGCTGGTGAGCGAATGAAGTCTGTCACGCGAATTGTGGTGCAGTAGGATGTGCGGCATCATTGGTTATGTGGGCGCCGATGCGCGCGGGCGCGCCGATGCGCTACGGGTTGCACGAGACACCATGACGCATCGTGGCCCCGACGACGCTGGCCTGTTCCTGCAGGATCAGGTGTGTCTGGGATCGCGACGACTCTCCATTCTCGACCTCTCGCCATCGGGCCACATGCCGATGGAGAGCGCCGATGGCAGATATACGATCGTGTTCAACGGCGCGATCTACAACTTCGTGGAACTGCGGGCGACACTCGAGCAGAGTGTGCGTTTCACCTCGACCGGCGACACCGAGGTGATTCTCAACGGGATGCGCGTGTGGGGATGGCCGGCGCTGCTGAATCGCCTGGATGGCATGTTCGCTTTTGCGATCTGGGATCGCGCCGAGCGTCGCCTGTTCGCCGCGCGGGACCGACTCGGGGAGAAGCCCTTTTTCCACTGTCGGGTGGGCGACGGGTTCGCCTTTGCCTCGACGATCGCTGCGCTCACCGCTCTCCGGCCAGGGATGTCGCAGGTGGACCCGCACGCGCTGGATGCCTACCTCACGTATCAGGCAGTGCCAGCGCCCTTTTCCATATTTCGGGGCATTCATGCGCTACCCCCTGCCCACGCGCTGCAATTCGATGCCACCACGGGCGCGCTGGAGCTCTCGCGCTACTGGGACGTTTCGTATGCGCGGAAGCGAAAACTTGGCGAAGCCGAGGCCATCGACGAGCTCGATCAGTTGCTGCGCGAGTCGGTGCGGCAGCGTATGCGCAGCGATGTTCCCACCGGTACTCTGCTGTCGGGCGGAATCGATTCCAGCCTGATCACCGCGTACGCAAGCGAAGGGCAGACGACGCCGCTCGACGCCGTCACGATGGGCCATGAGAGCGAAGGCGATGAGCGCGAGTATGCTCGCATGGTGGCCGAGCGATATGGGGTGCGACTGCACGAGGAGGTGCTGCGTCCGGCAGTGGTGCGTGATCTTCCGGAGATCGTGTGGCAATACGGCCAGCCTCTGGCCGACGTCAGCATCGTGCCGAACTACTACATCGCCGCTGCGGCGAGAGCGGTGATGACCGTCGCTCTCGTGGGTGACGGTGCCGACGAGGCCTTCGGTGGGTACGCGCGGCCGGTCGTGGAGCGGGTGGCGGGCCCGTATCGGTCCGTCGTGCCCTCACCGTTGCGCCGGCTGATTGGCGATGCCATCGGCTCGCGTCCCGGGCATCCGCCCGACAATCCGCTGCTGCGCCGACTGGCGCTGCTCGCCCGTGATGGCGCCGGCAGCGCGCGCGATGCCTTCGTGTACGATCGCGCCTTCCGCAGCATGCGTGACTCGCTGTATTCCGCGTCGCTCAAGGCAGCGACGCGCGAATGGCATCCGGATTCGCTCTATCGGGCCGTGTGGAATCGTGCGGACGCCACCGACGATGTGGATCGCGCGCTGTACGGAGATCTCACGACCTATCTGCCCGATCAATTGCTGGCGAAGGCCGACATCTCGGCCATGGCTCACGGACTCGAGACCCGCTCGCCCTTCCTCGCTCGCGATGTCGTGGAGTACGCCGCCGCGTTGCCGACGTCGCTGCGATTGCATCGCCTCCAGACCAAGTATCTCCTGAAGCGGGTGGCAGAGCGCCACGTACCGCGCGCGGCGATCTACCGGCGGAAGCAGGGCTTCGTCATGCCGGCGTCCACCTGGCTCCGCACGGAACTCGCACCGCAGGTGCACGCGATGATCGGCTCTGCGCAATTCCTGGACAGAGGCTGGATGGACGCTGACGGCGTGCGCCGGCTGATTCGTGAGCACATGAGCGGTGAGCGCGATTGGGGCGCGCAGTTGTGGACTCTGCTCGTGCTGGAGACCTGGGCGCGCCTCTCGCTGGATGGCACGCTGAGCCGCGGTGACGCGTTGCCGGGCGACACGCGATGACACTGCACGCACTGCAGATCGGGATGGACTGGTTCACCGAGGAACCGGGAGGACTGAATCGTGTGTATGCGCATCTCCTCTCTGAACTGTCGCGGCTGGGCATCAGGGTGGAGGGCCTGGTGTGCGGCACCAGCGATGTGGGGCGCGCGTCGCTCGGACTCGCCAGGTCCGTGACGGCGCCCGGCGATCGCAGCTGGCAGAAGTATTCCTCCATGCGTTCGGCTTGCGGCGATTGGATGAAGAGACACCGGGATGACGGGATCGTGGTGTCGCATTTCGCACAGAACGGCTTCGCCGCACTCGGTGGCATTCGCGAGCTGCCATTCGTCGTTCACTTTCAGGGACCATGGGCCCTCGAGTCGCGCGCGGAGGGTGGGTCGATGCCGGCGTATCGGGTCAAGCACTTCGTGGAGTCACGCGTCTATCGCCGGGCCGATGTCGCCATCACGTTGTCACACGCCTTCGCGCGCCTGCTGGAAGAGGAGTTCGCCGTAGCGCCCGATCGGATCCGGGTGGTACCAGGTGGCACGGAGGTGCAGCGCTTCAACATCGTGACCACTCAGCGCGAGGCGCGGGATACGCTGGGCTGGCATCCCGACAGGCCCACCGTTCTGTGTGTGCGTCGTCTGGTGCGACGAGTGGGGCTCGATGTACTGATCGACGCGGCGGTGGAGCTGCGCCGGCGCATTCCCGATGTGCGCGTGGTGATTGCCGGAAACGGTCCGCTGCGCGACGAGCTCGCCGCTCGCATTCTCGCGCAGGGGCTGCAGCATACCGTCTCGCTGATCGGTTTTCTCCCTGACGAATCGCTCCCGATCGCATACCGCGCCGCAGATCTGAGCGTCGTGCCCACGGTGGCACTCGAGGGCTTCGGTCTCGTGACGGTGGAATCGCTCGCGGCCGGCACGCCCTGCGTGGTGACTGATGTCGGCGGGCTCTCGGAGATCATGCGTCCGCTCGCGCCGCACCTCGTGGTGCCCAGCCGGTCATCAGGGCAGCTCGCGGAGACGCTGGCGGCAGCGCTACTCAAGCAGACTCCCCTGCCCTCTGCTGCGGAGTGCCACGTTTACGCGCGCGACAACTTCGACTGGTCCGTGGTGGGTGAACGCACTGCGGCCATCTACCATTCGCTGCGCGCGTGACCGTCGAACAGGCCGACATCCTCTTCGTCGATCACGCCGGCGTACTGGGTGGCGCTGAACTTTCCCTGGCGGACATTGCAACGCACTTCCGGGCGCGCGGTCGCGTGCTCTTGCTGGAAGCGGGGCCCTTCGAGGCGCTCCTTCGTGCGCGGGGCGTCAGTGTGTCCGTCTCCGAGAGCGAACTCGGCACCATCAAGAAGACATCGCGGCTGCCGGGCCCCCGGGCCATCGCGTCCGCGCTTCGCGCAGCGGCGAGCATTGCACGAGCCGCCCACGGCGCTCGCCTGGTGTACTGCAACTCCCCCAAGTCGTTCCTGCTTGCAGCGCTCGCGGGGCTCGCGTCGGGGCGCCCACTGATCTGGCACATGCGCGACATCATCTCGCCGGCGCATTTCAGTGCTGTCAACCGTGGGGTCCTGCGAATCGCGGCCCGGGTGTCGGGTGTCATCGTGATTGCGAACTCGCAGGCCACGGCCGACGCATGGGTCGCTGCCGGCGGCGATCGCTCTCGTGTGCATGTCGTGCACAACGGCATTGACCCCGCGCCATTCGATCTGCTCCACGCGTCGGCAGGCCATGAAATGCGCGCCCTGCTCGGCGTTCCGGCCAACGCCTTCGTGGTGGGATCGTTCAGCCGGCTGCATCCATGGAAGGGCCACCGCGTGCTCTTCGACGCGCTCGACTCGCTACCAGGCATTCATGCGCTCGTGGTGGGTGGTGCGCTCTTCAGCGGAGAGCTGGAGTACGAGCAGGAGCTGCGCGCGCGTGCCGACGCGCCGCCGCTGGCCGGCCGCACATGGGTACTCGGCGCGCGGCACGACATTCCCGCGCTCATGGCGGCCTGCGACGTGGTGGTGCACAGCTCCGTGCTGCCGGAGCCATTCGGGCGCGTGGTGGTGGAGGCGCAGCTTGCAGGCCGACCCGT
>JBBSVF010000033.1:0-17449 GCA_038233745.1 Gemmatimonadales bacterium | reverse complement strand
TCCGGGGGGCACGCCAGGCAGCGCGTGGATCAAGGTATCGGCCAGCGGGCATATCTCCGACTCCACGCTGTTCACCGTCACGGGACCGGCGCTCACGCTGAGCTTCACGACGGCACGCCTCGGTCTCGGACAGCAGGACGACAACGGCTATTACGTTCAGATTCCGAACCCCACTGGCTCGCCGCTCACCCTCACGATCGCCAACTCCGATTCGAGCGTGGCGGGAGCGCCGACAACCGTGGTGCTGCCGGCGAATTCCTACTACCAGTACTTCATGCTTCGCGGGAAGGGGCTCGGCTCGGCGACACTGATCGTCTCCGCGCCTGGCTACCAGCCGGACACCGGCATCGCCATCGTGACGACGCCGAAGCTGCGCGCGAACGGGGGCGGCACGATCAGCTCCTTCAGCACGACGCAGGTGTCGACCTACGCGGCCGACTCCGCTGGCAACGTTCATGCACGCTCGACCGACCTCGTGGTGTCGTACCGCTCCACCGATACGACTGTGATCAAGGTGGATACGACGGCGACGATTGTCGCCGGCTCGTACTATACGAGCACGTCTCCCACCGTGACGGCGGTCGGCACCGGCACCGCGCGGGTCATCATGACCTCACCGGGCCACCAGCCCGACTCGGCCACGTTCATCGTGCAGCCGGCCAAACTCAACCTGAGCTTCTACGGCTATACGATCGGGGTGCGCCAGCATCGCACCGCGAACGAGTTTTACGCCTACACGCCGAACAATGTAACGGCGCCGCTCACGGTCACGCTGACGCAGCAACGCGCCAGCACGGTAGCGCTGTCGACAACGAGCTTCACCATTCCGGCGGGACAGAACTACCAGTACTTCTCCTTTGGCGGGCTTGCGGTGGGCGGTGACACGATCATCGCATCGGCGCCAGGCTACCTGCCGGATACGGGGTACGTCACGGTGACGACCACGAAATTCGTGGTGAGCGGATTCCCCTCGGCAGCGGTGACCACCAACCCGCCGGCTACGGTGACGCTGTACACCCCGGATGTGGCGGGGACGGCGCACTACACGAGCGACACCGTCACGGTGCGCGCCGTGTCGAGCGACTCGAATGTCGTCAGCCCGGGTCAGGCGTATGTCAGGATCCCGAAGGACGCCTACTATGCGCAAGCCACCATCGTCTTCGTTGGCACTGGTACGGCGAACATCACCTACTCCGATTCGGCGGGGTCGGGGTACGCATCGGTTACCACCGGCAACGTGACCGTAACGGGCCCGTCGCTCTCGATCTCGGGCGGCAACGGCGTGTTGGGCATGCGGCAGAAGACGTCGCAAAGCCAGTACTTCGTCTACACGCCGAATACCGTGGGCGCCAATCTCGTGGTGAACCTCGCGAGCACGGGGTCACGCGTGGCCACGGTGCCGGCGTCTGTCACCAGTCCAGCGGGAAGCTACTACGCCTACTTCGACATCACGGCGCAGGACACGCTGGGTACGATCCAGATCCAGGCCGCGGCGACCGGATACCGCCCGGCGGCGGTGAACATGCAGGTGACCACGCCGAAGTTCGTGATCAGCACGAATCCGAACCGATACACGAGTTCAGAACCTGCGAGTGTCATGGTGTACGCGACCGATGCCAACGGCACGCGCCACGTCACCACCGAGACCGTTGTGGTGTCGCTCTCCAGCACGGCACCGGGTGTGGCGACGATCGATTCCACGACTGTCACGATTCCGGCGGGCAGCGATGTCAGCAGCAGCGCGGCGTGGTCACCGCACGTTATCGGCACGGCACAGCTCCAGGCCAGCGATGCGCGCAGCGTGTTCTACAAGTACCAGACCGGCAATCTGCAGGTAACGGTGCTCACACCGCAGGTGTCCTTCGCATCCTCCACCGCGCAGATCGGAGTTGGACAGTACTTCGATCAATATCTGTACGTATCGGACTACGTGGCCAGCGCGACGACCGTAAACCTCGGGCATTCGTCCGGCTCGCATAGCTCGACGCCGTCGAGTGTGCTGATCGCAGCGAGCACCAACTACGAGTACTTCCGCACGACGGGCGCCTCCGTTGGCGTGGACACCGTCACGGGATCGGCCTCGGGGCACACGCCCGGACGCACTATCATCATGGTGGGAGCGGGCTCGCTCACTGCCGCCGGCTGGCCCACCACGCTCGCCGTGGGTGACTCGGCGCTCGTCACCTTCTACACGGCGGATCCGGGCGGGACGGGACGAAGTGTGGCAGCGGCCACGACCTTCAGTCTCTCGTCCAATGCCAACGTGCGCTTCCTTGCAGGAGGGACAACGACAGCGTCGGCGACTGTTCCCGCGAGCGGATCCTACGTGCAGGTCTACATCAAGGGCGTGAGTGCAGGCACCGGCAGCGCGAGCATCAGCAACGCCGATTACACCACGTATACGAACTCACTGACGGTGACTCCATGACGCGCGTCCTCCTTCTCGGTCCCGCTTTCGCCACTGCGCTCGCACTGGCGGTATGCACCTCCGCACCGTCGGCAGCGCAACGACCGGCGAAGCCGTCGGTTCCGCCCGCCCCGGCGCGTGATTCCGCTGTCGGTGTCCCGCCGCAGGTGAGCACCCCGTCGCCATCCACGGTGCGTCCCTCGCCTGCGAAGGCTGCGAGCCGGCTGCCCACGGCGGCTGCCGTGTTGCCAATGACGCCGGCGAGCCCATCGCCCGAGACCGTGAGGCCAGGCGCAGCTGTCACGTCCGTCGCGGCGCCCGCCGAAGTGCGGAAGCAACTCGTGCCGTTCGTTCCTCCCGCGCCGGAGGTCTCCGCGGTGCGGGCCCTGGACACGCGGGTCACGAATGCCGAGCGCGATCCGGCGCCGCCCGGCGGAGCGACGGGGAGATGCAAGGACGGCGGCTACGTGAGCGGCGCTTCCGTGCAGCAGCAGTGCGAGAACCGAGGCGGCGCCGCAGTGCTGTTTCAGGAGGCCCGGAAGACGCCGCGCGTCAAACCCTGAGTGGCGATCGTAACGGCTGCCGCTCGCCATCGTGCGCCCGCTCCGACCTGCATGTAGCATCTGCCCGCTCGCATGGATCCCTGCGAGCGCCGGCGGCGCTGTACAAGGCCACGTACGGCAATGCGTCGTCGTCCACGATCCGGAGCTGGCTGACGACGAACGCGACGGCGAACGTGATCACGGGGAATCCGTCCGGGACGCCGAACCGGCTGTTGTACCAGGCTGCATTGTAGAAGGCGTCGAGAGGTACCGGTCGTTCCGGCGTAACCGCTGCTGGAACGCGTCAGGGGGGAATCCAGGTGCGAGTGACTCGCCGCCCGGATTCCCCTTCGGCGTCCCCGGTCGCCCTGTGACCGTTTCCGGTGGCCGGGAAAACACCGAGCGCGCACTCAGCGCAGAATCCCGCCCGCGTCGCGCGCAAGGAAACCGGCCAGCCGATTGGCCGGCACCGCATACACGATGCGCCCGTTCGACTCCGCTGCCCCGCCGTAGATCACCCCCACCACCCGGCCGCTCGCGTCGAACACGGGGCTGCCACTGGAACCCTTGCCGGCATACGAGTCGATCTGCAGCACATCGGCAATGTGCTTGCTCACCGTTCCCGATGCGGTGGTGCTGCGCGCCGTGATGCGCAGGCCGGTTCCCTCCATCGGCGTGTCGATGGCGTACGGGTACCCGATGGAGGCCACGGGCGCTCCCACCTGCGCCTGCGCCCCGGTGCGACTCACCCCGGCCACAACAGGGTAGTCCCCGGGGACATCGAGCTGCAGCAGCGCGAGATCGTCGGTGTCACTCATCCGGACCACATGCGCCGGCAGCCAGGCGGATGTGTTGGCGAAGATCACACGAACGCGCGCCGCTGGCTGCCCGCCCTCGGTGCGCACCACATGCTTGTTGGTCACAAGCAGTCCCTGCGGCGTCACTCCGAACGCCGTGCCCGCCATGAACACGCCATCAAGATCGCTTGCGATCATGGCCACCGCGCCGTCGTTCGCCGCATGCACCTTCACGATGTTCATGCTCGCGATGCCTTCCTGCGCATCCGTCGCGCGCTCCAGCCGCGCACGGAATTGCTGGATCGACGCATCATTGGCCGCGTCGGGCGTGGCGATCAGCGCGCGGCCTGCCTTTGCCACCTCTCGCGTGGCGGCGGCGCGTGCGGCCAGCGCGTTGGCGTACACGCTGTCACGCGGGCGGATGTCCGCAATGGTGCGCTGGATCTCGGCCAGCGTACTGTCGGAGTGCGCGATGAGGGCGCGCAGCCCCTGCTCACGCGAGCTGCTGCGACGCTGCCACACCAGGAACGCCAGACACCCGATCGCCAGCACCGCGATCAGCGCGATCACGAATCGGCGACTGAGGTTCCGCGACTCGATCTGCACAGCCTCAGCAATGCGTGCCGTCGTATCGCGCCGCGGCGTGGAGGCACGAGGCACCGCCGGCACAGACTCCCCGGGCGTCAGCCGAGTCACCGGTGTCGTGTCCGTCACGGAGATGCACACTTCCACGGTGGGGCCATTCGCGCCCAGCCCGATCACATCACGGTCACCCACCGATCGCGTGCCGCTCATACGCTCGCCGTTCACGAAGGTCCCGTTGGTGCTGCCCAGGTCACGCAGCGTCCAGCCCCCATCCGTGAAGCGCAGCTCGGCGTGCCGCGTGCTCACATCCAGATCCTGGGCGACGTCGAGTCGCAGATCGCTGGAGGGATGTCTGCCCAGCGCGATCACGTCACCGTCGAACGACTGTCGCGTGCCCGCGCGCGCACCGGTGAGCACGCGCAGCTCGAGCGTCACGGCCGCGTCACCGCACCAGGCTCGGCGCCGCCATGTCGTGGGGCCATCACCGTCTCCACCGACCGATACACGTACCAGAGAGCACTCGCGAGCAGCATGATGAGCAGGATCAGTGCGATCAGCGAGCCGCGACTGCGCTGGCCGGATTCATCGGCCGGAATCGAGCTGGCGAGCGAATAGGTCTCGTCGGGGAGCTTGGCGGTGGGGCGCCGCTGATAGGTAGGCATCGGTCCCGTGATCTCGATCCCCGCGGGCGTTGGACGGTGCACCGTTTCCATGGCGCCCGAGTCGTCAACGTGCGGATAGGGTGTGTGACGCACGGCGTCGTCGGTGGAATCGGGCACGAGGCCTGGTCCCTCGAATCGCGCGGTGATCACCGTGATGTTATCCGGCCCGCCATTCTCGTTCGCGCGGTCGATCAATCGCTTGCATGCGGTCACGAGATCCTCTGCGTCGTTGACGATCTGCGCAATGTCATCCTGCTTCACCAGTCCGCTCAACCCGTCGCTGCAGAGCACCAGTGTGTCGCCATGGCGCAGACGCTGATGCGTGAGGTCCACCTTCACGCTGGACTCGGGGCCGAGCGCCTGGAGGATTATGTTGCGCCGCTCGCTCTGCTCGGCTTCCTCTTCGGTGAGTTCTCCGGCCTCCACGAGCTTCTGGATGAGCGATTGATCCTTCGTGATCTGCCGCGCGACGCTGTCGCGCACCAGATAGGCGCGACTGTCGCCCACCTGGGCCAGGAAGAGGGTGTTACCGAGCACGCCCGCCGCGGTGGCCGTGGTGCCCATGCCGCGAAACTCCGGATGCTCCTGCGCGAACACATGGATCTGTGCGTTGGCGGCGGCGGTGGCGCGTTTGAGCGCCACGGCGAAGTCTTCCGACGTGGGCATCACATCGGCGGGCTGATTGTCGGTGAGTTCGCGGAGTACCACCTCGATGGCCATGGCGCTGGCGATCTCGCCGGCCGCGGCGCCACCCATCCCGTCTGCCACCATGAAGAGCGTTCCCCGCTCGCCTATCACGTGGGTGCGCACCTCGGGCTGCAGCGTGGCGTTGCCGGTGCTGAGATCCGCCACCACGAAGGCGTCCTCGTTGTGCTCGCGGGTGCGCCCCACATCGGTGCGACCGAACACGTGCACAGTAACGGAGCGGTCGTTCACGGGGGGTTCCTTGTCTTGGGTCACGATTTGCACGCGTCGAGCGCATCCTTCAGTTCCTTGCGCATGGACATGGCAAGATCGCTGAGGTTCACCTTCTCCAGACGCTGACATCCCTCATTCACGCGACGCGACGCCGTGAGCGCCAATCCCTCGACGAGGGTCAGCCCCGCAACGTCTTGTCTGGAGGCGGTCGTGGCGCGCAGGCGCTGCGCACGCTGCAGCACACGCCCGGCCTCGGCCTCCGGGACACCGGGTGCGAGTACCGTTTGAAGCATGCCGTCGATGTCCTCGGTGTACGATGGAGCAGGGTCGCCACTCTCACTGCGAACCGGCGCCTCCGCCGGCGTGCGAACCGCCCCGCCCGCCCCATTCGCGGTTGTCGGTAAAGGCTGATTAGTGCTCCGGGGCACAGACGCTGCGACGGCGGTGGTGTCCCGCGACAGTGTGGCCCCAGGAGCGGGCAACTCCGAAGTCGCACCCACTCCGGCCTGTGTCGCGGCGGAGTCAGTTGCCGGTGCGGCCACCACACCCCCGGTCTGCGACGTGCTCCTGGGAAACCACACCAGCGCCGCGATCAGCAACCCCGCCGCCGCCACACTCCCCCCCGCATACACCGGTGCGCGACTCCGCTTCATCACCGCCGGCGTACTCTCCACCAGGTTCCGATCCGCCACACGAGTCGCCGGCACCGCCGCCATCGCAACCATCGCCGCCGTCGGCGCACTCATCACCGCCGTTCCCGCCGTCGCGGCAGACGATGCAGGCATCCGCTCCACCGCCATGTACAACTCCCGCCCGAATCGCGACGCATCCTGATAGCGATCCGCCGCCTTCCGGGCGAGCGCCCTGGCCATCACCATCTGCACCTCCGCTGGCCAGGCGACGTCGGGCTTCACCGTGGCCAGCGTCGCCGGCTCGTCGGTAAGGCGCATGATCATCGACTCCTGCGCCGACTCGCCGCGAAAGGGCAGGGAGCCGGTGAGCATGTTGAAGGTCACGAGTCCCAGCGAGTAGATGTCGCTCCGCCCATCGAGCTTGTCGCCCGCGAGCTGCTCGGGACTCATGTACTCCGGCGTCCCCACCACCAGCCCGGTCTTCGTCACCTTCTGGTTCTCCGCGCCCGCCGCCTTCGCGATGCCGAAGTCCACCACTTTCACGCAGTCCGACCCATCCCGGCTCTTCGCGATCATGATGTTGTCGGGCTTCAGATCGCGATGCACGATGCCCATGTCATGGGCCACATTCAGCCCTTCCGCCACCTGCCGCGTGATCTCTGCGGCGCGGATGGCCGGCAGTGCGCCAGTCCGCTCCACGAGTGACGTGAGCGACTCTCCCTCGATGAACTCCATCGCGAGGTAGATGAGCCCGTCCGCGGTCTCACCGAAATCATAGATCCCCGCCACATTCGGATGATTGATCCGGCTGGCATTGGCGGCCTCCCGATTGAACCGCGAGATGGCATCGGCGTCGTGCACCATGCCGGGATTCATCACCTTCACCGCGCTCTTCCGGCCCATCTTCACATGCTCGGCCAGATACACCTGGCCCATCCCCCCCTCACCGAGCTTCTTCAACACATGATAGCGCTCGGCGATCATCGACCCCACGAGATCGTTCTCGTTTCCCTGAGAGCGCAGGGCGGTACCATCGCGCGGGCAGAACCGCTCGTTCGCCGGATACTCGGTACCGCACGTGGGGCAGATCTTGAGGGCGCTGCTCACAATCCGAGACTCTCCACGCGAAGGACCTGGTCACCGAGCAGAAAGCGTGCGCCGCGCTGGAGTCGCCGCTCACCGCGCACGCCGAGCGCGACGCCATTCCGGCTGCCGGCATCGTGAACGTAGAAGTCCGCATCCTGATTGCGGATCTCCGCGTGCTTTCCACTCATTGTCTTGTCGTACGGAAATACCCAGTCGCCAGATTCGCGACCGAGCATGATCGATCGACCGGGCGAGAGATGGAAGCTGTCGCGCACGCTGCCATCGGCCCGGAGCTGCTCCAGCACCGCCACATCGGCCGAGGGCACCAGCGATCCCATCCGGCGCGTGGAATCGGCCTCCGGGGGATGAGGCCCCGGATACCCCAGCCGCCTGAAGCGGAGGATCTGCGAGCCGATCATCATCAGGTCGCAATCGGAGAGGCAGGTGGGCTGATCGATGAAGGTCCAGGTGCCGTTGCGGGAGCCGAGATCGCGAATCCACAGCTCGCCATCGCGCAGCTCCAGCCGGGCATGCAGCGGCGAGAGATAGACGTCGTCGAAACGGATATCGGCGTCGCCCCGCCCGATCACCGCCTCGCCCCGCTCCAGGGTGTAACTGGATTTCGCGTCGCCCGCCTCATCCAGCAGCGAAAGCCGTGGGCCCACCTCGCGGCTCTTGGCGCCGAGCATGAGCGTGCCGAATGTGCTGCTCAGCTCCACGCTCACACGCTTGCCTACGCGCGTGCCGCAGCGGGCGCAGAACATGTCGACGCCTTCCGTATACGTGGCGCCACAGTTCCCGCAGGCATCCGTCTCGGCGCTCGCCAGCACGCGCGTGCCGCAATGGCCGCAGAAGGGCACGGCGGGGTCCACGGACTTCGCGCATTTGGGACACGCGGCGCCGGGCGCGTCATCTGCGTCCAGTCCACGCGCCGGTGACACCCGCGTGGGAGGCACCGAGGCGCGCTGCGCCGGCATGTCTGTGGACATTGCGGGCACAACGCGGGCGGCCGACTTCGAGATCGGCTTTCCGCAATCGATGCAGTAGCGGGACATCGGTTCGTTGTCCCGGCCACAGAAGGCGCAGGAGACGAGCGGCGTCACGGCAGGGTAGGATCGGCCATGGAGGGCGAATATACGGCGCGCGAAATACAGGCGTCAACGTGCGCCGTCCCTCGGCCGCGAACCTGCATCAGGGTCCCTCACCGAATCCCCTGCCGACCCGTATGCTTCCTCCCATGACCGCTATCGCCTCGCGCCTCGCCGCTCTGCTCGCGTTTTCCGCGCTCCTCTCAGCGTGCACCAGCACTCCCGCCCCGGTCACCGCACCGGCTGGCAGGGCCTCATCTTCGCCGCCTCCGTTGCCCCCCGTGCCCCAGGTGGACGGTCCCCTGGCAATCAAGGTCGTCTATCCCACCGCCAACCAGCAGCTCACCTCGCGCGATTCCAACTTCATCTTCGGTTCCATTGGCAGCGGCAAGGCCGTCCTCACGGTGAATGGCGTGCCGGCGCGCGTGTATCCCAATGGCGCCTTCCTGGTGTTCATGGCCAACCCGCCAGCCTCCGCGCCACGCTACGATCTGGTGGCGACGAAGGGCGCCGAGCGCGCGGCGCTCACGCGGGAGGTGCGGCTCGCGGTGTCGCCGTCAGTGGCGGCAGGCGCCATGGTGCCCGGCACGAATGACGCGAAGCCCGAGAATCTTCCCACGTCGCGCGCGGACACCATCGCTGCGCTCGTCTCGCGGTTGGACTCGCTCCGCACCCGGCTCGTGCGTGATGAGCCCATCGGCTGGGTGCAGATCGGACAGCCCAGTGCCGCCGCCGATACTGACCGCACCATCGTGGGACGTCCGCTGCCCGGCGGGACGTACAAGTGGTTCTTCATGCCGGGCACTGTGGCCCCGCTGCTCGCCCGCAGCGGAAGCACCGTGCGCGTGCGGCTGGATCAGGAGCTCGACGTCACGGTGGACTCGGGCGACGTGAGCATCGTGGCCGCCCCTCGTCCGCGCACCACGAGCAACATGAAGGTGCGCGGAAGTGCCCACGGTGTGGACGTGGTGATCCCCACGGGGACGCGTGCGCCGTATTTCGTGGAAGAGGGTGACCGGTCGATCACGCTCACCCTCTACGGAGTGCGCGGCAACACCGACATCGTGCACTACGCGGCACAGGACAGCCTGGTTCGCACCGTGGAGTGGGCGCAGGAGAATCAGGACCGCGCGCGCATCACGGTGAACCTGCGGCACGCGCCGTACGGATATCTGGTGGTGTGGGAGAACAACGCGATGGTGCTCAAGGTGCGGGGGAATCCCGCGATCGACGCCAGTCGTCCGCTCTCGGGCCTGGTGATCGCAGTGGATCCCGGGCATCCGCCGATTGGCGCGACGGGCCCCACCGGGCTCTGGGAACCGCAGGCCACGCTGCCCATCGCGTTCCGGCTGAAGCAGATCCTCGAGGAGCGCGGCGCGCGGGTGGTGATGACGCGCACCACGGACAGCGCTGTTGCGCTGGGCGACCGCCCGGTCATTGCGCGCAGGGCGAATGCGAACGCCTTCGTGAGCATCCACCTGAATGCGTATCCCGACGGCGTGAATCCATTCAGGGCACCGGGTACGGGGACTTATTTCTTTCGCACGCACAGCGAGCCACTCGCCCGGATGGTGCAGCGGGGCATGGTAAGCCGAATGGGGCTCATGGATCTCGGGGTGAACTACGACAACCTGGCCGTGGTGCGCGCCACCTGGTATCCGGCAGTGCTCTGCGAAGGGGCGTTCCTGATGCTCCCCGATCAGGAAGCCGCGCTCCGGACGCCGCAGTTCCAGGATCGCTATGCTCGCGGTGTGGCGGATGGGCTGGAGAACTATTTCCGGTCGCTCAGATAGTCGTGTGCGCCGCGGGTGGATAGTTCGGTGCGCCGCGGGTGGAGCGTTCGGAACGGATTTCACGGATTGCACTGAAACTGCCGGATTACTGCTTTTGGGGGAGTGGGGCTGAGATCTGTGTGGCGTGAATGGCGACTGGCGCGTGGTTCTGGATCTACCATCTGAGCAATGGAATCGTGCATGACGTATCTGTGCGTTGAGCGAACGGTGAGAGCGCGCACCAATCCACCCGCCGCACCTCAAAAATCACAAATACATGCCTTCATGATGCACCGCATCTGGCGCACGGCCACTCGCCCACACCATGCAGTCATCCGGCAGTTTCATGCGTTGAATCCGTCAAATCCGTTCCGAACGCTTTTCAGAAGTCTGATCGCCGCGGCGATCGCCATTACAGCGCACACCGCACCGGCGCACGCGCAGCCAGCCCCATACCACCACTATCGCACACTGGACACGGAGCACTTCCACGTGCACGTAGCCCGGGGCCTCGAAGCGGAGGGGCGCCTGGCGGCCGCCGCGGCGGAGACGGCCTACGCGCAGCTCGCCCGCGAGCTCGCGCCCCCACGCGGCAGCATCGATCTCGTGGTGAGCGACGATGCCGACTACTCGAACGGCTACGCCACCCCCTATCCCTCGAATCGCATCGTCGTCTTCGCCACGCCGCCGGTGGAGAGCAATGCCCTGCGACTCAACAACGATTGGCTGCAGATCGTCATCACGCACGAGCTCACCCACATTTTCCATCTCGATCGAGTGCGCGGCGTCTGGAATGTGGGCCAATCGATTTTCGGGCGCGCACTCATCCTCTTCCCGAACATCTACGGTCCGTCGTGGTTCGCCGAGGGACTGGCCGTGTACTACGAATCACGGCTCACTCCGGGCGGACGTCTGCGAAATGCCGAGCACCGCACCCTCGCCCGCGCGGCCGCCCTGGAAGGCGCCTTCCCGCGCATCGATCAGTTGGGACGCGGAACTCCGCAGTTCCCCGGCGGTGAACGTGTGTACGCCTACGGATCGCTGTTCGTGGAGTACCTCGCCAACAGCCACGGCGACAGCACACTCCGTCGCTTCATCGATATTCAGAGCGCCACAGTCATCCCGTTCCGTCTCAACTTCACCTCGCGTCGCGCCTTCGGCGAAAGCTTCAGCAACGCCTATCGCGACTTCACGGATTCGGTGACGGCCAGCGCTGGCGCCGTGCGCGATCCGCTTCCCGGCTGGCGCGAGCTCACCGCGCATCCATTCTACGCGCAGGAGCCGCGCTGGCGCACCGACAGCACACTCGTCTACAGCGGCACCAACGGGCGCGAGACCACCGCCGCCTTCGAACTCGCACTCGATGGCTCTCGCCTGCGCATCGGCCGGCGCACCGGCGTGGGCCCCAACACGATCCTCGCTGACGGCGCGCTCCTCTTCTCTCAGCTCGACTACACCGCGCCTGAAGAAGTGCGCAGCGAGCTGTATGTCGAGCGTCAGGGAATCACAACGCAGCTCACGCATGGCCAGCGACTCCTCACACCCGATGCGCGCGGCGACGGTCAGATTGTCGCCATCCAGCTCGGCGTCACCCGCGCCTCGCTGGTACTCGTCTCAGCGCGCGGCGATATCGTGCGCGTGCTGCGGAACGCCGAAGAGGACGAGACGTGGAGCGATCCGCGCTGGTCACCCGATGGTGCGCACATCGTGGCCGTGCATCGTCCGCGCGGCGGCGGATTCCGCATCGTGATCATCGACGTGGCCACCAATCGCTCACAGGTGATCGCCAGCTCCGACGCCACCCTCGCGTCGCCCTCATACAGCCCCGACGGCCGGCGCGTGCTCTATACGAGCGAGGGCAGCGGATCTGCGGATTTGCACCTCGTCAACATCGACGGCACGGGCGACGTGAGCGCCGGACGCACCCTCACCGGCATCTACGCCCCCGCGATGTCGCCCGACGGCCGATGGATCGCCGCGTCCACCATTCGCGCCGACGGCTACCACATTGGCGTCGCCCCCGTAGCAAGCCTCGTGCTGCAGCCCGCTCGTGACAGCAGCACGCCGCGCCCCTCCCTTGGCAGTGCCGGCGCCGATCCCGCACCCTTCCACGCCTACTCGGCCTGGCGCTCCGGCAGGCCGCACTACTGGTTCCCGCTCGTGGAGGCAGCTCCCGCCCGCGGCACCCGGCTCGGATTCTCCACCTCCGGCAGCGACGTTCTCGACCGCCACATCTACGACCTCTACGCCGCGGTCCCCACCGTCGGCATGTACCCCACCGGGGCACTGGTGTACCGATAAGCCGGGTTGCGTCGCCCCCTGGTGGACGTCCAGCTCTCCCAGGACTACGAGTCGCTCGGCGAGCTGCACAACGGGGGCACCACCACGAATGTGGGCACGCTGCTGCGCCGCACCCGCGACGGGGCACTCGGTGTGAGCTTCGTGTGGCCTCGCGTGCGCACGTACTCCAGCGTCTCCATGGGCGTGGGCGCTGAGCACCGGAGCTTCCTCACGGATCCCGGCGAACTGCTCGTGCAGCTCGACACGAATTTGCGACGCAGCTATACATATCCACGCGCCTATCTCGGGGCGCGATTCAGCAATGTGCAGCGTCCACCGCTGGCCATCTCCGTGGAGGATGGCGTCGGCCTCGCGTTCACACTGCGGGAGCGCTACCGCACCGGCGCTGTGAGCGGCACCGCGAGCACGAGCATCGTCGGCGCTGCGAGCGGGTACCGGCATCTCGATCTGCCCGGCTTTGCGCATCACGTGATCGCGCTGCGCGCGGCGGGCGGATATGCAGATGGCAAGACGGCCACGTCCCTCGAGGTGGGCGGCACAAGCGGCACCACTGTCTCCGTCGTCTCGGGCTACACACTCGGCGAGGGACGCCGCACCTTCGGTGTGCGCGGCTTCCCCTCGGCGAGTGTGTTCGGCACGCGTGCGGTCACTGGCAGCGCCGAGTATCGTGCGCCGCTCGTGCTTGGAGGGCGTGGACTGGGATTGCTGCCCGTGGTGTTCGACCGTTCCGCGCTCACCGTGTTCGCGGATGCGGGAGCGGCCGGGTGTGCGGCAGCGCCGCTGTATGTCGGGATCTGCTCCCAACCCGCGCGCCTCAACACGGTGATTGCGAGTGTCGGTGCAGAACTCGGTGTGTCGGCCGGAGTGTTCATCTTCGACGCGGCGGAACTCGTGCGGATCGGCGTGGCGGTGCCGGTGGCGGGTCGCGCCCTTACCGGAGCGAAGGCGGCCAGCGTCTACCTCGCCTTCGGGCCCAGCTTCTGATACGGTGCCGAGCATGAAATCACTGGCAACGCCGACGATTCACGACAGCGCCTTCGTGCACGCGGCTGCGCATGTGATCGGCGATGTGACCCTCGGCGCCCGCGTGAGTGTGTGGCCTACTGCGGTGATCCGCGGTGACAGCGATGTGGTCACCATTGGCGCCGACTCCAATGTGCAGGACGGCTGCGTCATCCACGTCGACTCTGGAGTGCCGTGTCACATCGGCGAGCGCGTGGCGATCGGGCATCGGGCGATCGTGCATGGAGCCACGATCCAGAGTGACGTGCTGGTGGGGATGGGCGCCATCCTGCTCAATCGCGTGACTGTGGGCAGCGGCTCGATCATCGGGGCGGGGGCCGTGTGCCGAGAGGGGATGGAGGTGCCCGAGAACAGCCTGGTGGTTGGAGTTCCGGGGCGGGTGGTGAGGGGAACGACCCCTGAAGAACGCGCGCGGATCGGGCGGACGGTGGAGGCGTATCTCGCGCTGCAGCAGGTGCATCGGGCGGGGGCGTCGGGCTGATCGCTCGCGTGGAGGTCCTGCTTTTGGCGGTTTCGTGCCGGTGAGAGGCGGGACACGATTATGTTGCGGAAGGTATGCGGCGAGAGGGAAGGCTGAGCTGCATGTGGAAAAGCTCGGGAAGTTGTTGATATTGCTGCGGTTGCGTTGCTGTTCGGACGAGGCGGCCAGAGAAATCCACATTTCGGCGAGTGGTTTCCCAACACTCTCGCCGGTTCTCAACCTCTCGAGATACCGCTGGCCACGTTCGTGATGGATACAGCGCAATCTCTTGCTGTGGAACGATTTAGATCACTATGGCGCGACTGACCAAGCGCCGTTATCCTCAGCCTCCGCGGTCACACGACGCTCCGTCGCTGCCTCATCGGTTCCCTCCTGGCCAGCGCCGCCCCGTCAGCTCCGTTCGGGCGTTACACCACCAGAATCCTATAGATCGGGAGAAGTCGCTCATGTCCCTGCCCGTCAACCCTCCCAGCGGTCCCGTGACGCTGTCCTCCAATGCCCGCACGGTGCTCCAGAAGCGGTATCTCGTGAAGGACCGCACCGGCAAGGCGACGGAGAGTCCCGAGGATCTCTTCTGGCGCGTTGCAACCGTCGTGGCCGATGCCGACGGCCGCTACGGCGCCAGTGAGGACGCGGTGCAGAAGGTGGCCGAGGAGTTTTATGCGATGATGACGCAGCGGCGGTTCGAGCCCAACTCGCCAACGCTCATGAACGCCGGCCGCCCGCTCGGCCAACTCAGCGCCTGCTTCGTGCTGCCGGTTGAAGACGCGCTCGCCAACGGGCGCAACGGCATCTACGACACTCTCAAGAGCATGGCGGTGATTCACCAGAGCGGCGGCGGCACCGGCTTCGGCTTCTCCAAGCTGCGCGGCAAGGGCGCGATGGTGCGCTCCACCACCGGCGTCGCCAGTGGCCCCATCAGCTTCATGAAGCTGTACGACGCGAGCACCGACGCGGTGAAGCAGGGTGGAACGCGCCGAGGCGCGAACATGGGCATCCTGCGCGTGGATCATCCGGACGTGATGGATTTCATCGCGTGCAAGGAAGACCTCACGCAGATCACCAACTTCAACATCAGCGTGGCCGTCACGGGCAAGTTCATGGACGCGCTGAAGGCGAAGGGCAGCTACGATCTCGTCGATCCTTCCAGCGGCGATGTCGTCGGCCAGCTCGACGCCACCATGGTGTGGGACAAGATGATCCTGGGCGCCTGGCGCACGGGTGAGCCGGGCTGCTTCTTCATCGACGAGGCCAATCGTTACAACCCAGTGCCGCATCTGGGGGCTTACGAAGCCACAAACCCCTGCGGCGAGCAGCCCCTCCTCCCATACGACGTCTGCAACCTCGGTTCCATCAACGTTGGGCTTTACGTCAAGGATAACGTCATGGATTGGGACGCCTTCCGGCGCGACATCCATCTCAGCACGCATTTCCTCGACAATATCATCGATGTCAACAAGTACCCGCTGCAGGAGATCGACGCGCTGAGCAAGCGCATCCGCCGCATCGGGCTGGGCGTGATGGGCTTTGCCGACGCACTCATCAAGCTCGGCATTGCGTACGACACCAACGAGGGCGTGGAGTTCGGCCGCCGCGTGATGGAGTTCCTGGACGTGGAAGGCAAGCGCGAGAGCGAACGGCTCGCCAACGAGCGCGGACCATTCCCCGAGTGGGCTCGCTCCATCTGGGGGCCAGACGAGACCTGTGCGCGTGACGAAAACGGCGAGCGCATCCGGCCCATGCAGATGCTGCGCAACTGCAACGTCACCACCGTGGCGCCCACCGGCACCATCAGCATCATTGCCGGCTGCTCTTCCGGACTGGAGCCCTTGTTTGCAGTCGCATTCATGCGCAATCAGGCTGGCGTGATGATGCCCGACGTGAACGAGGAGTTCGTGGCGATCGCGAAGGCCGAGGGCTGGTACAGCGCCGAACTCATGGAGCGCATTGCCAGCACGGGTCACATCAATCACACCGAGGTGCCGGCGAAGTGGCAGAAGGTGTTCGTCACCGCCAATGCCATTGCTCCCGAGTGGCATGTGCGCATGCAGGCCGCCTTCCAGGAGCATTGCGACTCTGCCATCAGCAAGACCACCAACTTCTCGCACGCCGCCACAGTGGAGGATGTACGCGCCATCTACGAGATGGCGTACGCGATGAAGTGCAAGGGCGTCACCGTGTACCGCGACGGCAGCCGCGATGCGCAGGTGCTCAGCACCGGTGCCACAGCGAAGGCCGCCGAGCAGCGTGACGCGAAGCCCGCGACCGCGAGCGAGCGGCGCGAGGTGGGTGAGCTGATGGGCCAGCTGGCGGAAAAGGACGCGGAGAATGAGCGTCTCAAGAAGATGCTGTTCGACGCCGAGGCGGAGAATCTGCAGCGGCGCGCAAAGCGGTCGCGCCCCGATCGCCTGCGCTCCACCAGCATCCGCAAGGAAACCCCACTCGGCACCATGTTCGTGCATATCACCGAGGATGATCGCCAGCAGCCCTTCGAGGTGTTCGTCACGCTCGGCAAGGCGGGGGGCAGTGCGATGGCGGATGCGGAGGCGCTGGGGCGGCTCATCTCGCTTGCGCTGCGCTCCGGCATTCCGCTGATGGAAGTGCATCGGCAGTTGCGCGGCATCTCGTCTGATCGCGCGGTGGGGCTCGGGCCGAACAAGGTGCTGTCGGTGCCCGATGCCATTGGCCTGGCGCTCGAGGAGTGGTGGAGGGATCGCACGCTTGGGGTGCAGCAGGAGATGCTTCCTGAAGGGAGCGCGGGGGCGCCCGTGGCGACACCTGCGTCGCAGCCGGTGGTGGCGGGGCAGGGCGGTGAGCAGATGTCGTTCCAGGCCTACAGTGGTGGGGAGACGTTCATGGGCACGTGTCCGGATTGCGGGTCACAGCTGGAGTATGCGGAAGGATGTGTGAAGTGCCATGTGTGCGGGTTTAGTGAGTGCGGGTGAGGGTGGGGAGACCGTGACGAGACGCATCCAGTCGTTTACATATCTGTGCGAGTGCGCTTGACGGGCTGAAGCCGAAGCAATCGTGGGCGTCAGATCTCTAGACACCGACTCGAAAATCGAAGAGGAAGTCGCTTTTTTCTACCAGAATGACTGACCCAGGGGCGCTCTCGAAACCCGAAGGCGCCCCTGCGCCGTTCGAGCGTACTTGAG
>JBBSVF010000032.1:0-17570 GCA_038233745.1 Gemmatimonadales bacterium | reverse complement strand
TGCCGCTGGCCGCCGAGCGAATAGGCGTCCCCCTCGGCGACATCAGATCCAGCGCCTCGTGACGCCGCGTGCCTCCGCCGCGCCGCTCATCGAAGTTGCTGTGCAGCACGCCGGGATCCACTCCGGCCAGCGGCATCGCGATCTCGTGGGTGAGCAGCGCGATGTCGTCGGGCGTCGCCGTCTCGCTGCCACTGGGCTGCACAGGGGCCATCCCGTCCACCGCTGCGCCGACAGTCACGTCAACACGCTCCGCGGATCCCGTGCCGCCCCCGGCCGCCATCGCCACGGCTGCATCCCGCGTCGCGCCCACAGTGCCGACAGCACCGGCACCGCGCGCCATGCTCACCGCTGCGAGTACCATCGCGACCACCACTGCGCACTCCATGTAGCTGATCACTTCGATCCGCCCCGCGTCGCGCGTGTTCGCGGCCGCGGGATCGCGACGCCAGCGAAGGAGTACCCGCATGGGCCACACCTCCAGCCCCACCAGCCCCAAAAACAGCGCCATCTTCAGCAGAAATACATGATTGTGCGCGTAGTACGACGTCGCCTTCTCGCTGCCGGCAAGCAGCCGCCACAGCCCGGTCACGAGCCATAACCCCGCTCCCACTCCCCACCACGCGTCTCCCACCAGCGCTCGGCGCATGGCGCCCCGATCTTCTGGATCGCGAAGCGAGTCACCCAACGCTCGCGCACGGGCCCATACGCCACCCACGCCGATTGCCAACGCGAGCAGGTGCAGCCAGGCCAGCACGATGCGAAGTGTCATCCCGGCAAGTTGCACCGGGGTCTCGCGTCTGCCTAGCCGGCTGGCGCGCGCACCTTCCTTGCATCGTTCCGCCACGATCGCCCACTTCCCGCACCGCGGTGAGGGCTGTACCCACTATCAATGGATGGCCCGACGCACCTCATGAACCTTCCCGACTTCATCGACGGCAACCTCGAGCTGATCCTCGCCGAATGGGTCACCTTCGCCGAGACGTGCGGCGAGGCGGGAGGGACGATGGGGGTTGGTGCCCTGCGCGATCACGCGAAGCAGATGCTGGAGGTGATCGCCGCCGACCTTCGCACCCCCCAGTCGAAATCCGAGCAGCACGAGAAAGCCACGGGCGACGTGGACGCCGGTCAGGGTGGGCCGGAGACTGCTGCCATGGAGCACGGGGCTGGCCGCGCGGAGAGTGGATTCACCATCGGCGAGATGGCCGCGGAATATCGCGCGCTCCGCGCCAGCGTCACCCGGCTGTGGACGGACACGGTGGGAACTCTCGAGGCCGATGACCTCAATGATCTGGTGAGGTTCAACGAGGCAATCGATCAGGCGCTGGCGGAATCGGTGACGCACTACACCGCCCACGTCGACCAGTCCAAGGAGATGTTCATCGCCATCCTGGGCCACGACCTCCGCTCACCGCTCAGCAGCATGATCACGACGATCCAGTTCCTCGTGGAGAAGGGCGGGCTGGATTCGCAGGACAGCATGCTGGCCGCGCGACTGGTGGCCACGGGGTTACGCATGAACGACATGATCGGCGATCTGCTGGACTTCACGCGCGGCCGCCTGGGCAAGGGGATGCCGCTGACGCTGAAGCCGATGAACATGGGCGAGGTCGCTCAACGGTCGGTGCAGGAGATGCAGGCCGCCAACCCGAAGTATTCGTTGAACGTGACGACCACGGGTGATCTGTATGGTGAATGGGACGCCGACCGCATCGGGCAGTTGTTCAACAACCTCGTGGGCAATGCGGTCCACCACGGGCTGGTGACCGAACCGGTGACGGTCAACGTCACCGGCGCCGGTGACGATGTCGTGCTGAGCATTCACAATGGCGGCGTCGCCATTCCCGACGAGCGCATGCACGACCTGTTCAGCCCGTTCCGGCAGAGCGGATCCATGCGTCAGCGGAAGAGCGACACGCACCTGGGCCTGGGCCTCTTCATCGTGGAGCAGATTGTGGCGGGGCACGGCGGAGACATCCGCGTCACCTCCACCACCGAGAAGGGCACGACGTTCGTGGTGACATTGCCTCGCGTGCATGCGGAGCGGTCCGACGCGTGAGCGGACTCGGCGCGCGTCGCGGCGCGCTGGCCAGCGCCACCATGGGGCTCATCCTCGCGGCGGCAACACTTGACTGTGCGGGTGCCACCAGCCCTGCGGTTATCGACGGTGCACTGGCGATCGGCACGTGGGGTGGCGACACTGCGGGGATGATCGTGGGCGATACCGCAATGCACCTGCACATCGGCTGCACGTACGGCAACGTGAGCGGCCGCGTGGCGGTAGCTGCTGACGGATCATTCGACGTGCCGGGGAGCTATCTGCTGCGCGCGTATCCGCTGGCTGTGGGCCCCACACTTCCCGCGCGGTTCACGGGACGCGTGCATGGCGCGATGGCCACGGTCACGGCGACCGTGAACGACACGGTGAACCATGTGAACGTGGTGCGAGGGCCGGCGGAGGTGACGCTGGGCGTGGAACCGAGACTCGTGAACTGTCCGATCTGCCGCCCGAACCTGAACGCAGGATCTCGCTGAGCGGCGGTGCGCTCCTGCGGGACGCCGAAGATCAGCGAAAGAAATTACCCTTCTCGATTCCCCGTGCCGATCACATGAAGCGACTTCCCCTGGTTTCGTTTTGCCTCGCGCTGTGCGCATCCGCCTCCGTCGCCGCCTCAGCCCAGGACACCACCGCGCTCGCACGAATCCGCGACGAGGGGATGAATCGCTCGCAGGTGCTCGCGACCTTCAACCACCTCACCAACGTCATCGGCCCTCGACTCACGGGGACGCCGGCATATCGCCAGGCGGCAGACTGGGCGATGTCCACGATGCGCGGCTACGGGCTCGCGAATGTGCACGCAGAGTCGTGGCCCTTCGGCCCGGGGTGGACACTGGAAAAGCTCACGCTGGAGATGACGTCGCCGCGGTATTTCCCCCTCATAGGCTACCCGGAGGCGTGGACACCATCCACCGCCGGCGAGATCACGGGACGTCCTGTCTATATCGGCGACCTGGCGAACGCGGATTCGGTTCGCGCGCACGCTCGTGAACTGGCAGGCGCCATCGTGCTGGCCACACGGCCGCAGGAAGCATTCATCACTGCCGACCGTCTGCAGCCCGCGGTTTCCGACGCGCCGGTGCCGATCGGCGCACCGCGCGCCCACCAACCCGCAGGGCCTCTCACGCGATCCACCCTGCAGCAGACGCTGCACGATCTGCACGTGGCCGCGGTGCTTCGGCCCACCGAAGGCACCGACGGTACGATGTTCGTGCTGGGCAATCGCGCCATGAACGCTGGCAACTCGGTGCCGTCGGTCATCGTGGCGGCTGAGCAGTACAACCTGCTCGTGCGCGCGCTGCAGGCGGGGTCGTCGGTGACGCTGCGCGTGAATGTTCAGACGCGCTATCACACGGCAGACACGAACGGCTACAACGTGATCGCCGAGATCCCGGGAACCGATCCGCGCATCGGCAACGAGGTGGTGCTGCTGGGTGCGCACATGGATTCGTGGCACTCGGCCACCGGCGCCACGGATAACGCCGATGCGGTGGCGGAGCTCATGGAAGCGATGCGCATCCTGAAGGCCACGGGCGTGCGTCCGCGTCGCACGATCCGCGCAGCACTGTGGGGTGGTGAGGAGGAGGGGCTGCTCGGATCGAAGTCCTATGTGGCGGCGCACTACGCGGGCGACGCGAATGCCACGGCGCGGGAGCGACTCTCGATCTACCTGAACAATGATCCCGGCACCGGCCCCATTTACGGATGGTATTCCGAGGGAAGCGCGTCAGCGAAGCGATTGTTCGATGAATGGCTCTCGCCGCTGCGGAGCGATGGGGCACGCCGCAATGTGATGGAGAAGATCACGAACACCGATCACCTGTCATTCATCGCGCTCGGTATTCCAGGATTCAACACCATCCAGGACTACGTGGGCTACGATACGCGGATGCATCACACCAACATGGATTTCTACGAGCGCGTGAAGCCCGATGATCTTCGTCAGTCGGCGGTGGTACTGGCGACGTTCGCCTGGCATGCCGCGATGATGGACGCGCGCTTTCCGCGTGAGCCCGCGCGTCCGTAACGCGACCTGCGTACCGTCAGGCGAAGAGCCGGCGACTGAAGTACATGAGCAGCGCTCCTGCGCCGAGCGCGACAGCGCCGTAGATCGCCCACCGCGTCTGCCCGGTCATGAAACTGCCCGGCAGGATGTTCACGCCCTGGAGGATCCAGATCACTCCCGTGATGATGAGCAGAACGCCGAGCACCTGGGCCACAATCTTCATCGCACACATCCGGGTTGACGGGATCAGGGGGATGCCCCGAACATCGGCCGGCATTTCCCTGCCAGCGACCCTCAGAATGCCGCACCGATGCGCACGGGGGAAGGGGCAATCGGCGGGTCGCGGCGCACGGCATGCAGTGTCGAGCAGATTTCCGCCCTTGTCCGACAGGCCCCACCGACCGATGAACAAGACGTGACAGGCATCGAAATCGATGATCAGGAGACCTGGCGGAGGCACGCCCGTATCTCGGGCGGCCTCGCGTTCTTCACGGGAGCGGTCTCCCTGCTGGTTCTGATCGGGTGGTGGATCGACACACCCACGCTCAAGAGCGTGGTGCCCGGATACGTGACGATGAAACCGAACACCGCCCTCGCCCTGCTGCTCGGCGCAGGATCGGTGTGGATGCTCGGCTGGGCGCTGGTGATGAGAACAGGTGGAAGGCGCTACGACGCGGCGCGAGTCGGAGGGTGGCTCGGTGCCGCCTGCGCGGCGATCGGCGTGATCACGCTGCTGGAGTACGCATTCGATCTCCACGGCGGTTTCGATCAACTGCTGGTGCAAGTGATGGAGGACGTGGGCCGCACCGAGACGCCGGGCCGCATGGCCGCGACCACGGCCACGACATTCCTGTTCCTCGGCACCGCCCTGGTGACCGTGTCGCGGCGCACCCGACGGTCGGAAATGCTGGGCGAATCGCTGCTCGCCGCGGCCATTTTCATGCCGCTTGCGGTGCTCATCGGGTCCATCTATCACGTCATCCCGGTGCGGGGTGTGGGGGAGGGGCTCCAGATGGCGCTCCATACAGCGCTCGGCTGTCTGGCGCTGGGCATCGGCGGTTTCGCGGCGCGTCCGGACTGGGCCACCTCGCGCATGTTCCGACAGCACTCGCCCGGGGGCATCGTGGCGCGGCGGCTGTTGCCTCTGGTCGTGCTTGCGCCCATCACGCTCGGTCTGGTGCGACTTCTCACCGAGAAGACGGGGTTCATGGACCTTGCCGCCGGCAGCGCCGCGGCGGCGGTGGCGGAGATGTTCTTCCTCGTGGTGGTCGTCCGCATCAATTCGCGGGTGATCGACGTTGCGCACACCAATCGATTGCGCTCCGAGCGCGACCGTGCGTTGGCGGAAGTTGCGAAGGAGGAGTCCGAGACCGTCACGGCGCGCATGCAGGAGCAGGCGATCGAGCTGGAGATGGTCAACCAGCAGCTGCAGGAACGGGCGGCCGATGCGGACGAGCAGCGCACGGCGCTCCTCTCGAGCGAAGAACGTTATCGCGCGCTCGCCGCCGCGGTGCCGGTTCAGGTGTGGACGGCGCGCAGCGATGGCCAGCTCGACTTCGTGAACGAGCGCGCGGTGGCATACTTCGACACCAACGTCGAAAACATCTACGAGAGCGGATGGCTGCAGTTCGTCCACGAGGAGGACGTGCCGGAGACGGTGGAGCGATGGAGCCGCGCGCTCGTGGAGGGGACGCTCTATGAAGTGGAGTTCCGGCTTCGCGAGGCGGCCACCGGGCAGTATCGTTGGCATCTCGCGCGCGCCGTGCCAATGCGAGACGCCACTGGCACCGTGATCGGCTGGGTGGGCTCCAACACGGATGTGGAGGACGAGCGGCAGGCGCGTCGGGCGGCGGAAGAGGCCAGCCGGGCGAAGAGCGAGTTCCTGGCGGTGATGAGCCACGAACTTCGGACGCCCTTGAATGCGATCGGGGGCTACACGGAGCTACTCGAGCTGGGGATTCATGGTCCGCTCACCGATGCACAGCGCGCAGCACTCGACCGGATCCAGCGCAGCCAACGGCATCTGCTGACACTCATCAACGGTATCCTGAACTTCGCGAAGGTGGATTCAGGCGCTGTCGAGTATGCGAGCGAGCCGGTGCACCTGGACGACGTGATCAGGAATTCCGAGATGTTCGTCCAACCGCAGGCACGAGCCCGGTCGATCACGCTGGAGGTGCCGGCGGTGCCCTCCGGGCTGGTGGCCCTCGCCGATCGGGAAAAGGTGCAGCAGGTTCTCCTGAACCTGCTCAGCAACGCCATCAAGTTCACCGAGGCCGGCGGGATCGTGCGTCTGCTGGCGCAGCGCCTCGCTGACGGCCGCGTGGGGATGGCCGTGCAGGACACCGGGTGCGGCATTGCGGCCGAGAATCAAGAGCGCGTGTTCGCCGCCTTCACGCAGCTGGATGCACGCCTCACCCGCACGACGGAAGGCACCGGACTCGGCCTCTCCATCAGTCGGGACCTCGCCCGCGGCATGCGGGGCGATCTCCTTGTGGAGAGCGCGCTGGAGAAGGGAAGTACCTTCACGCTGGTGCTGCCGGCGGCGGCATAGTCCGCAGCGATGCGTCTGCCTGTCGCGATCCTCGGACGCGGAGCTCGAGTCGCTCAGCTGGAAAACCTGAGCGACTCGCTCCACCGGGACTACATGCTCGCCGCGGCGAGCTGACGCACAGCGCCAGCCATCATCCGCACACGAACGGCATCCGCGGCCCCTGCCGCATCGCCGTCGAGCTCACGCGCCAGTGCCTCCAGGGCACTGCGCCGCGCGCTACCGCTCATTCGCTCGGATGCATCGAGCGCCGAGGCAATCGCCGAGGTGCGGGAGGTGGCGAGACCATGGCCGCGCACGAGCTGGTCGAGATACGAGCGCACGACCGGAAAGGCCGCGGGCCAGGTGATCTTCGGCTGGTTCTGCGGATTGAACTCGTCAAAGTGCACCAGCTTCGCCGCGTCGATCTCGTTCTGCGAAAGCCACGCACTCGGCGTGAGCTCGAAGACATCGAGCCCGCGGGCGATCTCGGAGGCGATGATGTGACCGTTGTACCAGTACGCGGCCCAGTAGCCGGCCGTCACCATTTTGGTGGAATCCACTGGCCCGCGGTCGAAGTAGGCCACCTCGTAGGGATGGTTGGCGTCGGTGAAGTCGACGACGTCGAGGCCGCCCTGATACCAGCCCTGCACCATGAGATCACGTCCCGGCACCGGGATAAGCGAGCCGTTGTGCGCCACGCAGTTCTCGGTGCGCGTCTGCGCCGCGGGCATCTTGAAGTAGGCACCCTGCGTCATCCGGCCGTTGGCAATCGTGAAGATCGCGTCGCCGCCCCAGTCGATGGGATCGTCGAACCGGCACTTGGCCTGCGTGCCACCGCCCCATTCGTCGGTGAACAGCACCTTGGTGCCATCGTTGTTGAAGGTGGCCGAATGCCAGAAGGCAAAGTTCGTGTCGCCAACGGCCTGCAGCCGCTTCGGGTTCGCGGGATCGCGGATGTCCAGCAGCAGTCCGTACCCACCGCAGGCGCCACCGGCGAGTCCGACGGCAGGATACACCGTGATGTCATGACACTGATTTGGACCGCTGCGCACGAGCTCGCGCGGCGGTGCGCCTGCCGCGGGAGCAGGGCGTGGTGTGCGCGCAGGAGCAGCCGCGTCGCCCGGGGCGGCACCGTGCGCCGTGGGTGCGGCGAGATCATTGAAGATGCGCGCGAAGCCGACAATCTTCGCCTGTTCCGGATGTGCAAGCGGCACGCGGATGATCTCGATGCGGAAACGTGCTGCATTCAGCGAGTCGATCGGACCATCGACGCAGCCGGCCAGTTCCTCGGACGAGCGTACACCTGCGGAGCCGGAGACATAGACATAGACCACAGACGGATCGTTCGCATCGGGAACGAGCGTGTGCGTATGTGAGCCGCGACAGGTTTGCACGTCCGCGACCTTGCGCGGGTTGGCCATGTCGCTGATGTCGAAGATGCGCACGCCCACCATGCGATCACGGCTTATGCGATCGGGAACGCCACCCGTGCCGCAGTCGGTGCGATTGCCCGTGCCCTCGGAGGAGATGAAGAGCAGGTTGCCATAGATCGACGGGTCGCCCTGTCCGGTGCCGCAGACGAGGGTCTTGCGCAGCACGGGATTGGCGGGGTTCGCGAGATCCCAGATCTGGAAGCCGCTGAAGTTGCCCTGATACACATAGTTGCCGCGGAAGGCGAGATCGGAGTTCGCGAAGGTGAGTCCGCGCGCGCCGCCTTCACCGTCCAGCATCGAGGACTTCGCGGAGTGCGAGATGAGGCGCAGGTTCATCGCGGCCTCGCCTGCGCCCGTGAAACCAGCGCGCAGATTCGCACGCGGATCCGTGGTGGATGCTGCGGTGGCCATCGGGGGCAGCCCATCCGCGGACGCGCCCATCATCGAACCGCCCGTCGCACTGGCGCACGACACCACGGCAGCCGCACCCAACGCTGTCGAAGCGGAAACTGCGACCTGCTGAATCTTCCAACGCCAGCTCTGAACGGCGAATCTCATGGACAAGCACTCCCTGTAATGGTGAACAACATGGCCTGCATGCGCGCGATCTCCGCGCGCTGATCGGAATCCACGCCGGTGGCGTAGCCGAAGATCTCTGGTTCCTGTCCGCCCCCCGCGGTATCGAACAGGGTCTTCACCATGCCGATCGCGCCCTCGTGATGGCGGATCATGAAGGTGAGAAACAATGTGTCAAACTCGGTGCCGCGCGCCGAGTCGAGCTGCGCAAGCTGCTCGGTGGTGAGCATGCCCGGCATGAGCATCATGTGCCCTGGCATGCTCATGTCCATGCCGGCATGCGGGTCACGCGGATCAGGCACCTTTTCGCCGCGATCCTGCAGCCAGGTGCTCATCAGGTCGATCTCGTCCTGCTGCGAGCGCATGATCTTGCGGCTCAGCAGTGCGAGCTGCGGACTGGCGCCGTGGGTGGGCGACATCGCCGCCATCACCAGTGCCTGCGCATGATGCGGAATCATCCCCTGCATGAACCGCACGTCGGCGGGCGAGTAATGGATGCCGCCGGAGGTCACCCACGGTGCAGCGGATTGCGCCTGAACCCGGACAGGGGGCGCCGCGACGAAGCACGCAGCGACTATGACTCGCATGAGATTGGATCGCACAGTCTTTTCAGTTCCTCTGATCGGAATACGGATCGCGGCGATCGCCCGATCGTGGCGACGCCTCCCCAAGGTACGGCGACAGGCTCCGGTTCGCTGCGCCGGGCATCCGGACCGATGCGCCCGGCGCGTCCATACGATAGCCTACACCTGTCCGGAACACGTGTGCCGGACCACTCGCCATTCCCAGAGCTGCCATGACGATCGAGGACAAGTCGATTCCCCCGTTGGCCACCTCCCTCGCCGTCGCCCTGCACGGCATGCGAACGGAGATCGTGCGCCGGTGGCTGGACCGCATCGTGGCCCGCACCACGGTGGACGCCAACAAGGTGTTTCCCACCGAGACGCTCCTCAACCACGTACCCCTGCTGGTCGACGGCATCGCGGACTGTCTGGCCTCGCGTGCCGGTGGCATCGAGGCGAGCGACGCGGTGGACGGCAAGGCGATGGAGCTTGGCGCACTGCGTCACGAACAGGGGTTCGACGCCTACGAGATCCTGAAGGAGCACGAGATTCTCTCGGGGATTCTCTTCACGGCGATGCGTGACACCCTGTCGACGATGCCACCGGATGAGGTCACGCCGGATGCGACCGCGTACTGCTGGCAGCGGGTGGCCGAGGCGACGGAAGGCATCCGTCAGACGACGGTCATGCACTTCCTCCGCATCTCCGCGGAGCAGGTTCGCGCCCGCGAAGAGCGGCTGCGCCGTTTCAATCGCATGGTGTCGCACGAGCTCAAGAACCGCATCGGCGCCATTCGCGGCGCCTCGGCGCTCCTCGCGGAAGCATGGATTGACGAGAAGCAGTCGGCGCAGTTCCAGCGCATCATCTCGCAGAACGGTGAGGCGCTGCAGCGCGTGCTCGAGAATCTCACCGCACTCTCCCGCATCGAAGGCGATTCGCGCCAGCAGCGCAACGTGCTGCTGCCACAGGCAGCGCAGGAGATCACACGCCAGTTGCGCGACGCCGCCAAGCTGGGCGGGGTGACGGTCACACTCGACGACTCGATCCCCGCCGTGGAAGTGGACGCGGCGGCGGTGGAACTGGCGCTCTCCAACTACGTCTCGAACTCCATCAAGTATCTGGATCCCTCCAAACCCAAGCGCTGGGTCCGCATCTCGGCGGAGCTCACGGTGAGCAGCGCCGAGCGGCCGGGTGAGCTCACGGTGCGAGTGTCGGACAATGGGTTGGGAGTTCCGGAATCGGCGCGCGAGCAGCTATTCGAGCAGTTCTACCGTGCGCACGACAGCAGCGTCACGGTGGTGGAGGGGACGGGTCTCGGCCTCAGCATCGTGAAGGATACGGTGGAGTCGCTCGGAGGGCGCGCGTGGGCGGAGTTCCCGGAGGAGGGTGGCAGTGTGTTCTGCTTCTGCCTCCCGTCGCGGCGCGAGGAAGACGCGGCCGCCGCGGGGACGCGGCGGCCGGACCGAGCTGACGCGACGGCATCAGCGCCCCCGTCATCCTGAGCGCAGCCCCCGTCATCCTGAGCGCATCCCCCGTCATCCTGAGCGCAGCGAAGGATCTGTAGTGCCTGCAGGCCCTTCGCTGCGCTCAGGGCGAGGTCGGTGCTGCGCTCAGGGCGACGGTGGTACTAGACTCTCTTGGCCTTCAGGGCGTTCAGGATGGCGCAGAGGGCGGTGGCGTGTGCCTCGGCGTCCTCCATGGTGCGCTCGGTCCGGGTGCCGTAAAAGATGACGTGCTTTGACTTCGTCCGCGGGTTGGCAACCTGATAGCACCGGCTCTCTGGCCGGATGTCCACCTTCCACGGTCCCTTGCCCGGCTCGGTGCAGTCGACGCGGGTTAGGTCTGTGACCTGGGCTTTGGCGGTCTTTGCTGCCATCGTGCGCTCCGGTGATTATGAGAATGCTCTAATATATACTCTGCGCAGGAAATGCCACCCCTGTTCACAGTCCGAACTCGTTCACAGCCAGACATCCCCACAACCTCTCCCAGATGCCCGGTCCACGTACCTCTACGCTCGCGCTATCGATTGTGCTGGCCATGGCCCCCGCCATCAGCGCACAGCGCCCCACCTCGCGCTCGCAGGTGAACACCCTCGCCGATGGCTACCTGAAGGCGTACTTCGTCAATAACCCCGAGGCGTCGACACAGTTGGGAGTTGAGGGCGCGCGCCACGATGCCTTCGACGACGAATCTCCTGCCGCCGTCCGGGCGTGGCAGCGCCGTCAGGACAACTGGATCGCGGCGTTGCGCCGCATCGACACCCGCGCCCTTCAGGGTGTGCAGGAAGGCGTGACCTATGGCCTGCTGCTCGACCGCCTCGTGGCCGACCGGCAGGCTCGTGTCTGCCGTCAGGACCTCCAGCCCTCGTCCTGGATATCCAGCCTGTCGACGCTGGCCACGGTGCAGCCAGTGGGGTCCGATTCGCTGCGCCGAGCGGCGATCGCCCGCTGGACGTCGCTGCCGCGTTACGTGGACGTGGTGATCGCGAACGCCGAACGAGGGCTCGCGGCTGGTTATTCGGTGCCGAAGGATGTAGTGCAGCGCGATATCGCGCGGCTCGACGGCGTGCTCGCATTGCCCCGCGCGCAGTCTCCCTTCTTCAGCCCCGCGATCCGCGACAGTTCCCCGGAATTCCGCGCCGCATTTGACACGATCTTCGCGCGCCGCGTTGAGCCGTCGATCCGGCGATACCGCGAGTATCTCGTCACGCGATACCTGCCGCGCGCGCGCGCGGCGGTGGGTGTCTCCGCCAATCGCGATGGTGCCGCCTGCTACCGCGCCCTGATCCGCCGCTCCACCACCATCGACCGCGACCCCAACGTCATCTTCGCGCTGGGAATGGCGCGCATGGACAGCGTCGAGCGCGAGATGCACATCATCGCCGCACGCTCGTTCGGCGACACCTCGCTCGTGCGCGTGTTCCGGCGCATTCGCACCGACACGCAGTACACCTTTCACCGTCGCGGAGAGATCGTCGCGCAGGCAGAGGGCAATATCGCGCGCGCCCGCGCCGCGATGCCGCGGTGGTTCGGCATCGTGCCGCAGGCCGACGTGAAGGTGGAGCCCTATCCGGCGTTCCTCGAGCGCGGTGCGCCGCCGGGATCCTACCAGTCAGCGCCGGACGACGGCAGCCGCCCCGGCGTGTTCCGCGTGAACACCTTCCAGCCGGAACTTCGCAGCCGCGGTGACATGGAAGACGTCACCTATCACGAGACGATACCCGGGCATCATCTGCAGATTGCGATCACCCGCGAGCAGGCGCGCGGACATCCGGTAGCCCGCTATCTGTTCAACAGCGGCTTCAGCGAGGGATGGGGTCTCTACAGTGAGCGACTCGCCGACGAGATGGGGCTCTATACCACCGACCTGGGGCGCATGGGCATGCTCAACGGCGAGGCCTTCCGCGCCGCACGTCTTGTGGTGGACGCCGGTATGCACGCGCGTGGATGGACACGCCAGCAGGCGATCGACTACATGGCCGCGCACACCACTGCACCGCAGGAGCAGATCGCATCAGAGGTGGACCGCTACATGGCCGCGCCGGGCCAGGCCACTGCCTACATGCTCGGCATGCTCGAGATCCGCCGTCTTCGCACGAAAGCCGAGCATGCGCTCGGCTCCCGTTTCGACATTCGACAGTTCCACGACCGCGTGCTGGAGGATGGCACCGTGACACTCCCGATGCTCGACGCGAAGATCACGCGGTGGATCGCGCAGCGCTTGGTCAGGGACGTGCCCTCTCCTTGAATCGCGTGCGTTTCAGGGAGCGCCAATGCTGAACGCCCTCTGGCACGTGCTCCTGCTGTCGCTGATCCCCATCGGCACTACGGCGGCGGGTGCAATCCTCGCCGCGGTCTACCCTCCTGGCCCGCGAACGCGAAGCGGAGTGCAGCAGTTCGCCGCGGGAGTGGTGTTCTCGGTCGTCGCAGTCGAACTGTTGCCGGATGTCGTTCGGGGGAAGGCGGTGCTCGCAGTGGCCGTCGGATTCGCGTGCGGTATCGGCGTCATGCTCCTGCTGCGGCGGATCACCTCGGCGACGGAGAAGGGGGAGGCGGACGACGTCGACTCCGGCTCGGGGAAGGGGATACCCACCTCCGTCGCGCGCGCGGCCTCTGGTCGAGCCCCCGTCGGCATGCTCGCGGCAGTTGGCGTGGACATCCTGCTGGACGGCATCCTGATGGGCATTGCCTTCGCGGCTGGCGCGAAGGAAGGCCTCCTTCTCACCATCGCGCTGAGCGTCGAGATGCTGTCCCTCGGCCTGGCCACGACCAGTTCGTTGCTTGCAAGGGATATCAGGCGAACCGCCGCGATCTCGATCGTCGTCGGTCTCTCGGTGTCGCTCGCCATCGGCGCGGTGATCGGCGACACGGTCCTTCACAACGCATCGGTGCCGCTCATGAGCGGCGTACTCGCCTTCGGCTGCGCGGCGCTGCTCTTTCTCGTCACCGAAGAGTTGCTCGTCGAGGCGCACGAGGTGCCGGAGACCATGACGACGACGACAATGTTCTTCGCAGGGTTTCTGTTGTTTCTCCTCCTGGGAATGGTCGGCAACTGATTCGCCGGTGCGGTGCCCGGGGTTGCTGAAGGGCCGGGAGGGCGAGCTGTTGCCGACAAGCGCTGTTGGGTATGATTGTACATCTGAATGCTCGTTCATATAACTATTGAAGATGACACCATCCCGGCAGACCGCGCGCGCGACACGTTCAGCCGATGCGCGGGGCGATCTCTGCGAGGTCCAGTGCATCGATCCGCGCAAAGTCGCGAGCGGCCGACGCGCGGCGCGACCCGAGGCGTCGATCCAGCTGGTAGCGGAAACGTTCAAGGTCCTGGGCGATCCGACGCGGCTCCGCATTGTCGATGCACTCGCCCGGAGTGAACTGTGCGTGTGCGACCTCGCGCTCATCGTGAATGCGTCACAGTCCACGGTATCGCATTCGCTCCGGGCGCTTCGTCAGTTGCGGCTCGTGCGATATCGCAAGGACGGCAAGATCGCGTACTACTCGCTGGACGACGAGCACGTCGCTGAACTGCTGGGCATTGCATTTGTCCATTCGGCGGACGCGGATGCGCATGACTAGCGCCGCTGCGGGCGCCGGGCAGTCCTGCAATCTTCGCGTAGGAGGCATCGACTGCGCCGCATGCGCGAGAACCATTGAGCGCGCACTGCGGACGCTCCCCGGCGTGCGGGCGGTCGACGTCAACGTCATGGGCGGGACTGTGAAGGTGGAGTATGTGGATGACGCGCTGGGGCGAGGGGATTTCTCCCGCGCCATCGAACGCGTGGGATTCGCGGTGGAGGATGAACGAGGCCACGAAGCCCGCGTCGCGGCACCGCGAGCGTTCTGGAGCCGCCGAGGGCGCCTCGTCATGACCGCGGGCGCGGGGGCGACGCTTCTCCTCGCGTTACTCGCCGGGCATGCTGGTGCCCCCGCCAGCATCGGGATGGTGCTGTTCGCTCTCGCGAGCGTTCTTGCCGGCTGGTACGTGATCCCACGAGGTGTACAGGCGGCGCGACAAGGGGCACTCGACATGAACTTCCTCATGTCGGTGGCGGCCGTCGGCGCGTGGGTGATCGGCGAACGTGCCGAAGCGGCCGCGACGCTCTTTCTCTTCGGCGTCGCGGAGCTCCTCGAGCGCTACTCCATGGATCGCGCGCGCACTGCGATCACCTCACTCATGGACCTGTCGCCTCTGGAGGCGCGCGTTCGGCGCAACGGCGAGGAGTCGAGTGTGCCGGCAGTAGACGTGGGCGTGGGTGAGACTGTGATCGTCCGGCCCGGGGAGAAACTGCCGGTGGATGGAGAGGTTCTCTCGGGGAGGTCGAGCGTGAACCAGGCGCCGATTACGGGTGAGTCGATGCCGGTGGACAAGGCCGCCGGGGCCGACGTGTTCGCGGGCTCGCTGAATGGGCACGGCGTGCTCGAAATTCGCTCGACACGCCGTTCCACCGACACGACACTGGCGCGAATCATTCACGCGGTGGAGGAGGCCCAGGCGAGCCGGGCGCCGAGCCAGACAGTGGTGGACCGGTTCGCCAGGGTGTACACGCCGGCGGTCGTGGCGATCGCAGTCCTGATCGCGGTCGTGCCGCCCCTCGTGGGCGACGCGAGTTGGGAGAGCTGGGTCTATCGCGCGCTCACGTTGCTCGTGGTTGCGTGCCCGTGCGCGCTCGTGATTTCGACGCCTGTGACATTCGTCTCCGGTCTCGCTGGCGCGGCGCGAGCGGGGATCCTCATCAAGGGCGGCGCACACCTGGAGAATCTCGGCCGTGCGTCGGTGCTGGCGATCGACAAGACGGGAACGCTCACCGAAGGCCGGCCGGTCGTGACGGACCTCGTTACGCCCGGCGACGTAGCCGGCCCCGAGGTGCTTCGCCTCGCTATGGGAGTCGAGCGTCACTCGGAGCACCCGCTCGCGCAGGCGGTGCTCGCGTACGGAGCGGAACGAGGGGTGTCCCAGCCAACGTCAACGAACTTTCAGGCGCTCGTCGGACGAGGTGCGCGAGCAACGATCGGCGACCGGCAGGTGTTCGTCGGGAGCAAGCGCCTGTACGTCGAACAGGGCGACCGTTCTCCGCGCATGGACCAGTTGATCGCGCAGCTCGAGGGAGAAGGCAATTCCGTCGTGGTCGTGCTCGACGAGCGGGATCCCGTCGGCCTGATCGGCATCGCCGACCGCGTGCGTCCCGAGGCACGGACCGCGATCGCGGCGCTCCGGCACCTGGGTGTGGACCGAGTGGTGATGTTGACGGGAGACAACCAGGCCACGGCCCGCGCCATCGGTGAGCGCGTTGGCATTACGGAAGTGCACGCCGAGCTCCTCCCCGAAGACAAGCTCCGCGACATCCGTAAGCTCATCGCGCAGGGCGCACGAGTCGCGTTCGTGGGAGACGGCATCAACGATGCGCCGGCACTCGCGGCGAGCACCGTCGGGATCGCGATGGGTGCAGCGGGCACCGATGTCGCAATCGAAACGGCCGACGTGGCGCTGATGGGCGACGATCTTTCCCGGTTGGCGATTGCCGTGCGCTTCTCCCGCAAGTCTGTGGCGATCGTGCGCCAGAACATCGCGTTCGCGCTGATCGTCAAGGCGGTCTTCGTCGTTCTCGCCCTGAGTGGCCAGGCAACGCTCTGGATGGCCGTGGCGGCGGACATGGGCGCGTCGCTCATCGTCATCGTCAATGGACTGCGGGCCTTGCGTGTCGGACCGCGCTTACGGCCGATAGCTGTCGTTCGTGGCATCGGCATCCACCCAGATGCCGTGCCCGAGTGTCAGTGACCGGAGCGCCTGGCGCGCCGGCAGAGTCACCGTCGCCCGCGAGCCATTGGCCCAGATTGCCGAGGTCTGGTGGACGGCGGAGGTAGTACCGTCGGCCCAGGTGGCCACGAGATCCACCGGTGCGGGCATGCCTCCGATGTTGTCCAGGGTCACCGTGTAGCCGGTGCCGGTGCCGGTGCGCGTGGCACCGGTGACGCCAAGGTCGATGTACGAGTTCTGGAAGAACCACCGGTTCCAGAACCAGTCGAGATTGCGACCCGTGATATCGTTCACGGAATTGAAGAAGTCCCAGGGAATGGGATGCTTCCCGTTCCATCGCGACATGTAGCCATGCAGCGCGCGCCGGAAGCTCTCGTCGCCCAGCATGTCCTTGAGCGCCAGGTATCCCAGAGCCGGTTTCCCGTACGCGTTGTTGCCATACGCTGCGCCGTGCAGCGCATCGGCTGGCGTGATGATCGGCAGATCCTCCAGCGGCGACGGATTGGCGATCCAGCCATTCACGCGGAAGTCCTTGAAGAACTCGGTGGCGCGCTCGCGGCCGAGGTCGGCGGTGGCGATGAGGTTCTCGAAGGTGGTGGCCCAGCCCTCGTCCATGAACGCGTAGCGGCTCTCGTTGATGCCCATGTAGAAGGGCATGTACGTATGCGCGATCTCGTGCTCGGCCACGAACTTCGAGAACACGGTGTCGGCGTACGACTCGTCGTTCGCCATCATGGGATACTCCATGCCGGCAAAGCCCTGCACGATGGTGGTCTTCTCGTAGGGATACGGAATGCCGGGCCAGTTGTGCGACATCCAGTCCAGCGCATGACGGCCGAACTGCACCATGTGGTGATAGTCCGCTGCGGTGTCGTTGTAGGCCGCCTGCACACTCGCGCGACGGCGCGTGGCATCGTCCACCAGCACGCTGCCCGCGTCCCAGACGTAGTGGTTGCTCAGGTTGAAGGCCATGTCGGGGAGATTACGCCCCGCGAAGTGCCACGAGTTCACCGGTGCGGCGGCAGTCACGGTACCGGCGCGCATGTCGGCGAGGGTGGCGACGTGCACGGTGGTGTCGGACGACATCGACTGACGAAAGCGTGCGAGCGCGGCGGGTTGCAGCATATCCCCGGCGTTGGTGAGTGTG
>JBBSVF010000031.1:0-17658 GCA_038233745.1 Gemmatimonadales bacterium | reverse complement strand
GGAGCTCATGGCCACCGCGCGCACCTGATTGCGGCCGATGTGCTGCTGCACTTCCACCGTCACGCGGATCTTCTGACCCGAGTCGGTGGTGGCGTTGATCTCGAGCGCGTTGTAGAGCTCGGGCAGGTGGCCGCTCTCGAATTCGACGTCGAGCACGGGGCCGATGACCTGAACGACCTTACCGATTTGGGCTGTTTCGACTGCAGTGGCCATGGGCTATCCCTGGAGAGCGGCAGCGCCGCCGACGATCTCGGCGATCTCCTGCGTGATCTGCGCCTGACGGGCGCGGTTATAAGTACGGCGGAGTGCCGTGAGAATGTCGCCGGCGTTATCCGTCGCGTTCTTCATTGCGGTACGCTGTGCACTCTGGAACCCTGCCTCGTTCTCCACCAGCGCGCGATACACGCTGTTGCGCACATACGAGGGCAGCAGCTCGGTGAGGATGGCCTCAGCCGAGGGGAACAACAGGTAATCGCGCTGCACCGCTCCCTTCTCCGCCTGCGGCGGTGTCACGGGCAGCACACGATCGGTGGTGGGCGGAGTATTGAGCGCCGAGTTGAACTTGCTGTACACCACGTACACGCCATCGAGACGCTCGGCGATGTAGTCCGTCATGAGCTGATCGGCGATCTCGGCGGCGTTGGCTGCGGAGGGACGATCGGTGATGTCGACGCGCTGTGTGACCATCTCGCGGCCGACATAGTTGAAGTAGCCCACGCCCTTCTTGCCGATCACGTGCACATCAACCTGGGCGCCGGTGGCTTCCAGCTCGCGGAGGCGCATGCGCGCTTCCTTGAGGATGTTGGCATTGAAGGCGCCGGCCAGTCCGCGGTTGCTCGTGAGCACGATCATCGCCACGCGACGCGGCTGCGCCGGCTGGCGCAGCAGCGGAAAGCGCTCGGCCAGCTCCGGCGAGTACAGACTGGAGATCACGTCCGTGAGCGCGTTTGCGTACGGGCGTGCCGCGATGACGCGATCCTGTGCGCGCTTCATCTTCGAGGTCGCCACCATCTCCATCGTGCGCGTGATCTTGCGCGTGTTCTCGACGGACTTGATGCGCCCCTTGAGCTCGCGGCCCTTAGCCACGGTTCACCTGCCGCGCAGCCGCGCGCGCATCGCGGAGCACTGAGCCTGCACCTGCAGGTCCTTCGCTGCGCTCAGGACGACGGCTGGCGATGAGCGAAGGACGACTGGTTATCGAATCACGCGACACGGTCAGACGCCCGCCGATGCGGTCTTGCGGTACTCGTCGAGACCGCGCTTGAAGTCCGCCTCGATCTCCTTGGACATCGCCTTCTCGGTGCGGATGCGCTCGCCCACCTGCGGATACTGCGCCGCCATGAACTCGTGCATTCCCTTCTCCCAGGCGCGCACGTCCGGAATGGCGACGTCGTCGATGTAGCCGTTCGTCACGGCGTAGATCGTCATCACCTGCTGTTCCACGGGCATCGGCTGATACTGACCCTGCTTCAGCACTTCCACCGTGCGCGCGCCGCGCTCCAGCTGGCGCTTGGTGGCGGCATCCAGATCCGACGCGAACGACGCGAACGCCTCGAGCTCGCGATACTGGGCGAGATCCAGACGCAGACGGCCGGCAACGCTCTTCATGGCCTTGATCTGCGCCGCGCCGCCCACTCGGCTCACCGAGATGCCCACGTTCACCGCAGGGCGCACACCGGCGTAGAAGAGATCGGACTCGAGGAAGATCTGTCCGTCGGTGATCGAGATGACGTTCGTCGGGATGTAGGCCGACACATCACCGGCCTGCGTCTCGATGATCGGCAGCGCGGTTAGCGAGCCACCCGCCTTGAGGATGGTGACGCCGTCCACCACCGAGGGATCCTCGCTCAGCTTGGCCGCGCGCTCCAGCAGACGGGAGTGGAGATAGAACACGTCGCCCGGGAAGGCTTCGCGGCCAGGCGGACGACGAAGCACCAGCGAGAGCTGCCGGTATGCGGCGGCCTGCTTGGAGAGATCGTCGTACACGCAGAGGGTCGGCAGACCCTCGTTGTACATGAAGTACTCGGCCATCGCGCAGCCCGTGTAAGGCGCGATGTACTGCATGGGGGCCGGATCGGAGGCGGAGGCGACGACGACGATGGTGTAGTCCATCGCGCCGGCAGAGGTGAGGCGCTCCACCACGGAGGCTACCGTCGACGCCTTCTGGCCGATGGCCACGTACACGCAGTAGACGCCCTGTCCCTTCTGGTTGATGATCGTGTCGATCGCGATTGCGGTCTTGCCTGTTCCGCGATCACCGATGATGAGCTCGCGCTGTCCGCGGCCGATCGGGATCATCGCGTCGATCGACTTGATGCCCGTCTGCATGGGCTCCTTCACCGGCTGACGCACGATGATGCCCGGCGCCTCGCTCTCCACCTTGCGGGTGAGGGTCGCGGCGATCTCGCCCTTGCCGTCGATGGGACGTCCCAGGGCGTCCACCACGCGACCGACGAGGGCATGGCCCACCGGCACCTCGAGCACGCGACCCGTGCGACGCACCTCGTCGCTCTCCTTGAGCTGGAGATAGTCGCCAAGGATCACCGCGCCGATGTTGTCCTCTTCGAGGTTCAGCGCGAGGGCGGTGATCGTGTTGCCGGTCTCGCTCGAATGCACTTCGAGCATCTCGCCCGCCATCGCCTTCTGCAGGCCATAGATGCGCGCGATGCCGTCCTTCACTTCCAGGACGGAGCCGACTTCCTCGACGTTGAGGTCGGAGATGTCGGCGGCTTCGATCTCGCGGAGCAGGATGTCCTTGATCTCGCCGGGGCGGAGCGTGGTTTCGGTAGCCATACGGTAAGTCGGAGAAGGCGGGTGGGGTCCAGCTTGTGAAAATTATCACAAGCCGGGGAGAGACGGAAGGGGCTCGATGCATCCGGACGCACCGCCCTGCGTCTTCATGGTGCCATCCCCGCTGCGTTTCCCCCTAACCTCACGCCATGTCCTCGGGCGTCCGCGAACTTCGGGTCTGGCAGGAATCGGTCTCTCTCGCAGGAGACCTCATCCGGCTCGTCCGCCAGCACACTCGGCGCGAGACCCGGGTGGTGAGCGACGCGCTCATGCTCACCGCGCTCTCGATCTCCACGCACATCGCTGACGGTTACGGCCGGCACTCACCGGCCGAGCAGCGCGACTCGTATCATCTGGCACAGCGCGCCCTGCTCCGCTTCGAAACGGAGCTGGCGATCGCCAGACACGCGGAAATGGTGCCGGCGGGCACGCTCACTGAGCTGACGGCGAGATCGGCGCAAGTGGCGCGCCTGCTCGCCGGGTATATCGTGTACCTCGAGCGGCAGGTTGCCAGCACCGCGCAACAGGCCTCGGTCCAGGCGGTACCATAGTCGCGCCGTCAGCCTCGGCTGCGGCCGTGTCCCCGTGTGAAGCGCTCCACAAGATCCACTGCCCGCAGCCTCGACAGTGATGCCGGCCTGGTGCCCACGATCCGCTGCGCCGTACTGGACAAATGCGACGAGCTCGCGAAGTCCAGCACCTTCGCGACATCCCGTACGTCGTACCCGGGGTTTTTCGCCAGTTCAGCCGCGGCGATCAGGCGCACCAGGTCGATCACGCGCTTGAGATTGGGCGAGCCCTGGGAGGAAAAGGTGCGGCTCAGATGCTCTCGCGTGATGTCCAGCTCGTCTGCAAGGTGCTGCGTTCGCACCGGCCGTCCCGACCACGCCACGATGCACGACCATGCGCCGCGCTGCAGTGGCGACGTGAGCTCCAGCGAGGCGGGCGGCTCGCGAAGCGCCGCGGCAAACCGCTCGCCGAAGGAGTGACGCAGCACCAGGTCGCGGGCCATCGCGTCGTCCACGCCCTCGATCAGCACATCCGCGAACTCGAGCGACGAGCACTGAGCGAGCACGCCCCCTTCCGCAGTGCGCAGCGAGGTGAGCCCGAAGAACGGGATGCTCGGGAACTCGCGCGCGAGCGCCGCGGCACGCCAGGTCTCGTCGCGCGCCCCCGAAAGATCCACGATCGCCGCATCCACGAGCGTGGAGCGGAAGGTGGCGTCCATCTCGTCGGCGCTTCGCGCAACGGAAAGTCGCGCACGTCGCCTCGGAAATGCCGCCCGCATGGTTGCGCGCGCGCGGTCGCGGATGGTCATGAGGACCACTGCGGGGAGCGGGACTGACGTACGCGCTATCGCAACGACAGCGGCTGGCTCGCCAGCAGTCACCGACGTCGACCGGCTCGCACACTCGGCCCCAGATCCAGCTCGCGCTGCAGGGCGCCATCTCCAGACGGAAAGCCTGCGTCGAACCCCGCGGCGATCACCTCGTGCGCCCGCTGCAGCACCGTCCGCGCATTCTTGTACGAAATCGTCGTGCGTGCCGCATCGAACGGTGCCCACTTGCACGCGCTGATTCCCTCGGCGGTCTGCGGCAGCGTCTCCAGCTCCTCCGTCTCCATCAGGAAGAAGTGACACACCTTGTGAATGAGCTGGCCGCGGAACCGGAAGTACCAGTCGATGCAATCCAGCTCGGCACGCAGTGCGACATCGCCGAGGCCGGTCTCCTCACGCACCTCGCGCACGGCAGCATCCTCGGGACGCTCGCCGCGCTCGAGATGTCCCTTGGGAAAGCCCCAGTTCTGGTAACTGTCGCGGATGAGCAGAAAGAGCGGCGCGCCGTCAGCCAGGCGGTACACGACCCCCCCCGCCGAGGTCTCGAGTGCAGCGTGCGCGCGGCTCATCGTCTCAGACCATTGCGGTGGCGGGACCCGTCGCACCATCCAGCGTCGGCTTGCCTTCCACGAACTGACGCACGATCGGATCGTCGGTGTTCTGGATCTCGTCGATCGTGCCTTCCCAGCGCACCCGACCCTTGTAGAGCATGGCGATGCGAGTGCCCACGGTGAAGGCGCTCCGCATGTCGTGCGTAATCACCACCCCCGTAACGTTGAGTTTCTCGCGCATGCGCACCATCAGCTGATCGATCACGGCACTCGTGACCGGGTCCAGCCCCGTGGTGGGTTCGTCATAGAGGATGTACTTGGGCCTGAGCGCGATCGCTCGCGCGATGCCCACACGCTTGCGCATGCCTCCTGACAGCTCGGCGGGAAATCGTTCGCGGACGTTGGGGAGGTCCACGAGATCCAGTGCCTCGTCCACGCGGTCCATGATCTCGTGCTCCGTCAACTCGCCCTGCTTGCGCAGCCCCATCGCGACATTTTCACCAATGGTGAAGGAGTCGAAAAGGGCGGCGAACTGGAAGACGTAGCCGATGCGCGAGCGCAGCGCGTAGAGCTCGCGCCGAGGAAGCTCGGGGACATTCAGGCCGTCCACCCACACCTCGCCTGAATCAGGCTCCAGCAGCCCGACGATGTGCTTGATCGCCACCGACTTTCCCGTTCCGGAATAGCCGATGATGACCATCGTCTCCCCCTCGGGCACATCGAGGGTGAATCCGTCGAGGACGCGCTTGGGACCGAAGGCCTTGTGAACGTTCTTGAGCTGGATCACGATGATCAGGGGCGAAGAAGCCGGGACGCGGCGACGCCGGCCCGCAGCGCCTTTCTGGTCGCTGCGGACGACATCATGAACGTGATACCGGGGCCGCCGACGGGCTAGTGCCCCGGGGGCCGCTCGCTACGCGGCGAAGCTGCCGAGTGCGCGGCCCACGTCGCCTTCGCGGAGGCGCTTGAGGGCGCGGTCGCGGAGCTGGCGGACCCGTTCGCGGGTGACGCCAAGCATGCTGCCGATCTCCTCGAGGGTATGCTCGCGTCCGCCTTCGAGCCCGAAGTAGAGACGCAAGACCTTCGCGTCACGGGGCGGAAGGGTGCCGAGCGCCTGCTCGATCTCGTCGGTGAGGAAGCGGTTCATCGCCTCTTCCTCGGTGTCCGGCATCTCGTCGGCCACGAAGCGCTCGATGAGCGAGCGATCGCCCTCGGGGTCCATGGGCGCGTCGAGTCGCACGTCGCTCGTGTTGAGGGCGGCGAGCGACTGCACCACGTCTACCGAAAGGCCGGTGAGCTGGCTCAGCTCCTCGGGGCTCGGCTCGCGATTGAGCTTCTGACGCAGGATCTCGCTCGCCTTGATGATGCGGGAGAGATCGGCGGTGCGATTGAGAGGAACACGGACGGTGCGGCCCTGGCGGGCGAGCGCCGAGAGGATCGCCTGGCGGATCCACCAGACGGCGTAGGAAATGAACTTGACGCCCTGGTCCGGGTCGAATTTCCGGGCGGCCGTGAGCAGTCCCACGTTGCCTTCGCCGATGAGGTCGATGAGGGGCAGGCCGCGGTTCTGGTATTTCTTGGCGACGGAGATGACGAAGCGGAGGTTGCGCTTGACCAGCTCCTGCAGGCAGTCCTGATCGCCTGCGCGGATCTTGCGGGCGAGGTCCAGCTCTTCCGTCCCCTTGAGGAGGGGATAGGTGGAGACTTCGTAGAGATATTGATCCAGGATGTCGCGTTCTGGCTCGTTGGGGGCGATCCCCGCGGGTGCCGCGCGGCGGCGGCGCACCGGCTTCTTGACGTCGGTCATGTGTGCCTCGAACAGGTCCTACGCGTGAGAGTAGGCATCTAAGAGCGGCGACGGCGGGCGAGAGACCACTTCCGGGTGAAGCGGGGTCGAGCGGCTGCGTCGCTGGGCTGCGTATATACGGTGTTGGATCGGGTGCGCATCGTCGATGGGGACTGGCGATGTACTGTTGAGAAAACCCTCAGCGCCTTGCGGGCTGCGGTGGTGCAAGTTACCGGCCGAAATGGATCGCGCTAGGGTCGGTTTGTTGACACTGGAAATACCCTCCGCTATATACCGTGGTTCCTGCCGGAAGAGGCTGTCTGGTGGGGGTGTGTCCCGGGGGCGTAGCTCAGTTGGGAGAGCGCTTGAATGGCATTCAAGAGGTCAGGGGTTCGATTCCCCTCGCCTCCACCTGGATTCAGGAGATCAATCGTTGTCGGTGGAGAAACGTTCCGGTGGTGGTGTCGGACGGAGCGTGCTGCGGGAATAGCTCAGTTGGTAGAGCACAACCTTGCCAAGGTTGGGGTCGCGGGTTCGAGTCCCGTTTCCCGCTCTGGACGATGGATGAGGGTGGGTGCTGATGTTGGGCGATTAGCTCAGTTGGTTAGAGCGCCACGTTGACATCGTGGAGGTCACAAGTTCGAGTCTTGTATCGCTCATGAGGGTTGCCCCTGGCCAGGTGCCGGGGGCTTTTTCTTGGGTGGTTTGCGGGTCGTGAGAGAAGGAGTGGGGGCCGCTTGACGGTGGGGAGGTGGCGGTCTATGTTCACGGTCTGCCTTCGAATGCCTTGTGGCACCGGTAGCAGCCGTCGTAATGCACGCGCCCGTAGCTCAATTGGATAGAGCATCTGACTACGGATCAGAAGGTTTCAGGTTCGAGTCCTGACGGGCGCATGGGCGGGGCCAGGTAGTCGGCGGGGCGTAGCGTAGCCCGGTAGCGCGCCTGCTTCGGGAGCAGGAGGTCGCCGGTTCAAATCCGGCCGCCCCGATTATTGTTAGTTTCGAGCTAAAGCAAGGCCCCATCGGCGTTTACACTGCTGTTGGGGCTTTGACTTTTTATCGTCAGACTATCGAACAGGATTGCGCCGGAACCACCGAGGAACCACGGGAGTGTGATTCGACACTCGCGGTGCGTCACCGGGCAGGCCGTTAAGCTTCAAACGCAAGGTGGCTCAGTCTTTCCTCCCCTACCAAGTCCGATGGCACAGGAGTATCGCCCTCCCACGTACCCGTTCGATGTGGAAGCCTTCGTCGCAACGCTCGCAAGGATCGCCGCCGACCAAGGTGATGCCACGTCCGTTGCAGTTTTGGCCGAGGCGAACCCGATCATCGTGTTTTCCGACTCGGATCTCGATTTCGGTCGCGAGTATGCCTACTTCGCGCTGCGCCTCGTCATGGAGCCATCACTCTACAGCCGCCTGAGTGAGGAGCGCGAGGAACTCACAACGAGGTTGAGCAAACTCGCCAACGAGATTAGCAGAGCACACGACGAATACTTCGTGGTCAATTCGGTTGTTTTCGCGCCCTCGATGGAGCCCTCAGAGGGATGGCGTGAGAATGCGCGAGCTTGGTTGCGCGGTGAGGGAATCAATAATCAAGGCCGCGTCCGAAGCGACAACATCGCGGCGAGGCAACACGACGGTCTCCTATTTCGGAGCCCTCCCGAGATCAATCTCTACGACGCCCTGAAGGCCAAGGGCGTTTTTCTCGCACCCTTGCCGGTATTTCTGCGAGGGGGAGCGACGTATCAGCGACTAGAACCTGATTTCGTCCTCATCGCCAAGGGTGTGATAATGGTGGTAGAAATCGACGGTGCGACCGTACATCGTGAGAGCCCCGCTGAGGCGCACCTACGAACGCAAGGTTTGCTTCACGACGGCGTACGCGTTGAACGAGTCGCCGCCGCCGAGTGCGCGACGCGCCATGATGCCGATCGCTGTGCAACTAAACTCATCACCGCTCTTGAGGGCTATCGCGCGCTGCGTACATAGAGCAGGTGCAAGGTGCGTGTCCTTCAACAAAATGGTACTCGACATTCTATGCGGTCCGACGGGCCTGGCAATTCAACGAACAGGAGCAACGGCGATGGCGACGCCCGAGCCAGTTGACTTCAGCACGGGGCAGATGGCGGGCGAGAGTTGCGTGCTCAGTGCCGTCTACTGCGCCGGACTGGTCGATGCCCAGCGCGCTGGGGCGTCCGGCGCGATGCATCCCACCGCTCCCATCGGTCGTTCGGGCGGTCTAGCGTCTTCGCCACGTACCACGCGGCGGCTCCGATCGAGGAGTATCGGGTGATCTTCGAAATCCCCCCTTCCCATTCTCGCCGAACCTCGCGAACGGCAAGTGACTCTGTGTTCGCCAAGAGCGCGTGCAGGTGGAACACGCCGCCGGGGCTTCGCTCCATCGCGTAGAACCACGGAATCGACCTACCAGCAGCGCGTGCGAGGTTTCGGATGAACCTATGTTCGTAGTCTTTCGCGAGCCTCTCCGGCTTGGTGTTCGGGAACCGTGAGGTCAAGGTCGCCATGTGCGTCCATTCGAACGATGCGAGATGTGCACCCCACTCCGACACGACCGCGGCTGCGACTGTTTCGCCTTCGTCTCGACTGTTGATCGGACGGAACGATCGGCTTCTTTGCGTAGTGGGCAAGGCTCGGCCTACAAGGCACCTGATTCGAAGGGTGGCTCAATCAAAGCAGCGTGAAGCGGGGAGTAGCGGGCCCCTGAGCGAGTGCGAGCGATCTCGCAGGGCATCAGTGCGGCGTGGCCATGCTCTGTCGTGTGCGAGTCTCGCTCCTCACGTGCGCGGCGGCGAACGGCAGCCAAGCCCAGTTGTATCGTTGCTCGGCAGCGACGGCAGCGTGAAGTACCAGTGGCGGCGCTTCACTAGGACACCTTGCCCTGGCGCTGTTGGGTCGCGGAGCGTTCACCGCCCCTTCGCTCGCGAATCTCGTCGGCGTCGTGACTTGTCGAGGCTCGGGACCGCTGTTCCAGCCATGCGCGAAGGTCCTGCGGATCGTACACCACCGCCCGCCCGAGCTTTTTGAAGCGTGGGCCGTCACCGAACACTCTCCATTTGCAGAGCGTCGCCGCCGAAAGACCGAGAAGCAGGGCTGCCTGCGGTGTCCGGAGCATTGCGTCTTGCTGCATTCTTCCTCCTCAGTGATTTGCCGATATGCTGTCGGATGGAAGAGGCTAGAATGCGCTGGGGTAGAAAAGTCTCCCGGAATGGCACTTCGTGTAACGGCTTCGGAGGGATTGTGATGGCTTCACCGCGAAAGGATATGCCGAATGGTCCGTTCGGGCCGAAGGTCATAGATGCACCCGAGAATGGCCGCACGGCTCATGGAACAGAGTTTTCGTCGCTCCTCGCGGAGCGAGTAAAAGCCGTCAGAGCGCGACTCGGCACGAAGCCGGGTGAGTCGGTGCCGGGCTGGCAGCGCGTGACACGCAGGGATTTCGCTGAACGGATCGGACTGAGTGAACGCGCGCTGGCTACCCGCTTTCGCAGAAAGGCGTCGGCATTCAGCGCACAAAACTTGGCAATGATCTGCTCTGAGTTCAGCGTGCGCCCTGAGTACTTGCTATTGGGCGAAGGCCCAATGCTGCGTAGCGACATCGTGGATTCGGCAGCGCCGGTGAAGTTGGCCGACGCTCTCCATCAACATGTGGGTCGCGTTCTCGGTGCCCGACTAGAGCAAGACTCCGACTGGGCCGACTCCTTTCTGCCCGCCCCCGACGCCTTTCTCCAGGGAGTGGAGCTGGGGGCAGCGGACATTCTTGTTCGTCAGTTCGAGCGTCACGTGGACGATCGGAGCATTGCGAACACAAGCATACGCGAGGCTGTCGCCATTCACACGCTCGTGCCAGACGTACCCGACGTACCCGCGCAGCACTTCCAGAAAGCGACCACCGGACTCGTTGACGGTAGTATCATCGTCCTCAGCAGCAGCAAGCGACGTTCAAAGCCGCCCGAGTGAGCGCAATTCCCGTCGCATTCCTCTTGAAAGACTCTCTCCGCTGTTGGAGGGTCAAGAAGATGGTCTCTTCCCCCCACTGTGCCAGCCCGCTCTCGCACCCCGTCGGTGAACCGCGCATCATAGGGGAATTCGGGCAATAATGCGCTTACGAGCACGTGTCCTATGCAATACAGTGTCAGGCCCGTCCGCCGCGCGTGCTCAGCCTCGGCTCGGCCTCGAAGAGAACCGAGGTGTTCGTGACTGTCACGCGGCGTCACGCGTGACGGGCGCGCCATCGTCGAGCTTCACCTTCGCGCCGTCCGCGATTCAGAACAGGCGCGATCCACTCACCGAATGCCGCAATTCGATCCCGCGCCGCGAAGCAGGCGTGTACCGTGACGCCACCGTAGGCGCTGACGCGGAGAACCGTGCCAATTGAATCTTAGGACCCTTCTACGGTCATTTAACGCAGGCTCCGTCCGTTGGAGTTGGCGGATTCATGGTCACTCCGTGAAGGCGTGCCCTTCGCTCATGCAATCCTCTCCCCGGCGAAGGCTTCAAGGGACGAAACGCTTCCGTTCCGCTTGCAGTAGCCGCACCAGTATTCGTTCCGCTCGATATTGAGCAGAAGACGATGCTTGGTTCCAGGACACCGAGCGCGCCAGAATCCTTTTTGCTCTGCGTCCGGTGCAGGGTCAAGGCCCAGCTCGGCCGCCGCGACTACGATGCGAGCGTTTGCGTGTTGACTGTTTGCCTCAAGCGTCCGCTCCCGGTCAAACAAGTACGCGCTCAGTATCACGGCGAATTGCGGTTCATCGATCATCCCCGCGGAGCAGAACTCTCCTATTCTGCCCATGTGCGTCACGAGGCCCTGGAGGACGATCGGCAACAGGACCGCAATCGACTCATTGATAGTTCCTTCCGTTGCTCGTTCGGCCTTCGCCCACAATTGGCCATCGACGTAAGCACGATCTATTCTGCCGTCCCTTTGGAAGCGAATGCGAAGCTCCACGTCCCGATGAGGAGCGGCTTCCACTCGAAACGAACAGAGAAATAGTGCGCTTGGCGGCGGCGTTGGCCGGGGGCTGGTGTCCTCCGAATACGAATACGAAGCCCGGTCTGCCTCCCTTTGCTCAAGTAGTTCTTGCTTCAGCACTCGGTTCATTCCGGTGAGCCTCCGAGTGCGGTAGCTAAAAATCGCCCATACGACGCCCGCTGACAACACGAACACGACCAGAGACGCGCCGATCTCTGAGGAGGGAATTGAGCCCAAGCCGCGAACAACCAGTTTCAGCATTTCGGCACAGTCGGCACACCGCTTCTGCCAAGCACGACAAGCGCATCACATCGCCAGCGATCAATCACAGGCCATCACTCGTGAATAGTCGTTGAAGATCACGTGCCATAGATGCAGTCGCGGCATCTCGAAGGATGTTCGCATCGCACCTTCGCAGCAGCATAACCACGTCTTGCTCAACGATTGGCAACTCGATACCTCGACCGCCAGTGGCGGGGCGAGTACGCGCAGGGTTGTCGCCACTGCCTGGGACGACACGGAATCGACGCCGAACATCAGCGTGTACGAATGCCAATCCCGAGTCGTCGACTTCAACGCTACGTGGGATGGCTTCTCCAGAAGTAGCGTGCTCCCCCCGCCTTGTCTTGCAGACAGTGACCGAAAGTGAGGTCGCCGCACCCCGGAAAGGCTTTGGGTCGGAGAGTTGTAGTTCGTCAGGCCGGAAAAAGCGTCTGCCCATACAGAAGCCGCAAACCTGGCAACACTCGCCTGTGCAGCGGTGGTGATCTGAAGGAATCAATGGCTGATCGCCACCGCCTCCGCACCCAGGACAAGGGATCAGATGAGTCGAGAGGGGCAATTGACCCAACAGTTCAAGTAGCTGCATCCGTCGCCAAGGCGACGTCCCGTGACTCTCATCAGAGGTGAGCAATTTGCGCAGCAAGCCTTGACGCTCGACGCCTAGCAGCAGGGAGCGAAGTCTCGGACCTCGATTGAAACTCGACATGCTCAAAACCCCACGCACTTTTTGGCCAACCAGAATCCTAGAACGGCGGGAATGGCTAGCGCTGGAGTGAATCCCCGGAGTGTCACGGCGAGCAGGAGCCATCCGCCCTGCCATACGGAAGCCATCCACCCTTCCGGCGACGGCCACCGAGCCTGGTAATAGGCTGCGACCCCGCCGGTCGCGAATGCTTGACAGCCGCTGATGAACCAGCGATTGGCCCACCGCATATAGAAGGACGAAAGCTCTTCTTCACTTGCGGGTTGATCGTCTGCGCCCTCCAAGGTGACATATGGTTCAAAGACGTGTCGTGCGGCGAACCAGAAGCGTTTCCCGAGGAGTAAACTCAAGCCGAGTCCCAGCGCGCCGCCGAGTACCAGCCCACCAGCGACGTAAGTGACGAGAAGAAATACGAACAAGCGTGTTCTGACGAGCAACAGCAACACGCCCACAATAATGAGCGGCTTTACTATCGTGGTTGGACGCTCCCTAGTGAACGTCATGCGTGCGCGAGCAACATCACACTTTGTCGTCGCACGGCTGCGCGCCCGCTCTCACGGATTCGCCGCCGTGGGGACGGCGTTCTTCTTCGTGTAGAACGCGTCGGCCCGTGCTCCCCTACCGCCCTCCGTCCACGTCCGGCGACGGAGCCGCTGATCCCTCCGTACTCGTCTGCCCCGTGGACGTTGGCGTGACGGCGGAGGAGGTTGGCCCACTCTCCGCGCTGGACGGCGAGGCGGGCTTCGGCGTCGATCTGCCGATAATCGGCTTCAAGTCGATTCGAGTACCCGCTGAGAATGTCGGATGCGAGGCTGGCAGCATCCCCACCAGTCTGAACTTGCCCGGTGCCATTGTTCCCTCCCTTGAGTAGATCGCCGTCGTGGCGAGAGACGGAGTAGGCCGTCTCTCGATCCTTGAACAGCGGATGATCGCTGATCGTCTGCCACACGCGCTCGGCGTGCGCGATGTCCGGCTCGTCGCCCATCGCCCCAGCGACCGCTCCGACGCTCCTTGGGAGCAACAACGCCACGAAAGCGCCACCAACGATCGCGAGAGCTGCGCACTTGATCGACCTCAGTTTCAAGAGGCCACGATTCCTTCTCCTACTGATTGACGACCTGAGCCGTACTTGCGCATCGTTTTCTCCTACCGAGGTTGCTTGAGGAGACATGAAGATGCAGAAAGAAGCGAATTCATACAATAGTCTGTAGCTGACCCGGCAGCAGGCGGCAGTCTTCGTCCGATGCCTGCCCGCGCGAAAGTCGCTCTACGTCGAGCTTTTGGAAGTGTGATCCGGGAATTGAGAACGGCTGCTGGCCAGAGCCAGGAACAACTATCCTTTCGCGCCAAGGTTCATCGCACCTACGTCGGTGATTTGGAGCGCGGTTTGAAGTCGCCGACGCTCGATGTCATCGATAGGCTCGCACGGGCGTTGAGCGTAGAGCCTGCGGACTTGATCGGTTCAGTGTATCGCGAACTTTCGGCAGTCCCTGTCGCGGCGGCCGGAGCGCAGCGCCAGCGGACCCTGAGAAAACCGACGCGCGACTAGTTGAGAATCCCAGCGCCACGCGTTCGGCGGCGCGCGCCGCGCTCTATGGCTTCTTTCCGACCGTCTTCATGTAGCGAAGGAAAAGGTCTTCTCCCGCGGCAAGTGGCCCGTTCCACTCTCGGCGAGGGACCGGGGAGCGATGAGACTCCCATCGTCCGCGACCCGTACTCAAGATAGGCGACCTCGGGAGATGGTGGCGACATCAGTACCAACAATTTGTCCGACGCGGCGGCGCAACTCGTACAGCGATAGGTGCGACACGGATTCTCTCCCTCCCATGGGCAACAATCGTCCACCGAACGCCGGTTTTCACCGGTAAGGCTATTTAGACCGCAATCACGCTTCCTGAGGAATCGACTGGTGGGACTCAGGCACTCGCTTCCCTCGTCGGAAACGGCAGGACCTTCGTCTCTGGGCTGGTTGGAGCTTGGCGAAGCCCAAGAGCGGTCGCGAACCGCGCAGAAGTTGCGTCCGCCGCTGCACGCCGCCGATCGTCTACCAGATGAGCGTAGCGCTGCGTTGTGCTCTCATGCTTGTGACCTAGCAAGGAGCCGATGAGCGTCAGCGTTCCGCCTTGGTCGGCAAGGTCCGATGCGAACGAGTGGCGCATGTCGTGGAAGCGAATGTCTTCCAGCTTCGCGGCGAGGCGTACCGCATCCCAAACCCTGCGAACGGATTCCAGCGGGCGCTTGCCGTCGCCGGATGCGAATACGTATTCACTATCCTCAATCCGAGGCAACGATTCGAGGATCGCAAGCGCATCCGCGCCGATCTGAACGACCTTCGCCCCTGTTTTTGAATCGGGAAGCTTCAGTTGTGCTCGTTCCTTGTCTACCTCATGCCACCGAAGATTGAGCACTTCTCCGCGACGCATTCCGGTCAGGAGCGCGAATCGAATTGCGCCTACCGCCAACGGGTTCGCTGGGACACCCCGGCCCGCAGTCGTCTTCGCGCGATGCTTGGCGGTCGGGCCGGTGACAGCGGGCCTCGAACGTCGTGATGGCTGCGGCAATCCCTCGCTGGCAGCTCGGCTCAACGCGGTCCCCAAACGCTCAGCCTCCGCGAGCGTCAGGAATCGCGGCTGCGGCTCCTCGCGATAGTGCGCCACGCTCGCACACGGGTTGTGCGAATTCCTGTCGAGGAGGCCGCGAGCGATGCACCATGCGAAGAAGCCTGAAAGGCGGGTCAGTACGCGATTGGCCTGTACCTTCGAGTCACCCAACTTAGTGTGCAGTGCGCTCACGATGGTCGGCGTCACGTCGGCGAGAGGCATCTTCCCTATCGCTGGCAGGATGTAGCGCTTGAACAGTCGCCGATACTCCGTCGCGGTTCGTGGCTTCAGCTTCACATCGACTTCGCGTAGGTAATTCTCCACCGGCTCAGCGACGCGAGTTACCGTCCGCGCACGGTCTGATTCTGAATCTGGGTCCTTCCGCTGCGCCACGACCCCCGACTTCTCCTTGGCGTGCCGACGCGCCTGCTCCGGCGTGACGATACCATGTACCCCAAGACTGCGTCGGCGCTGCTTCCCTTTGCGGCCTCCGAGCCGGTACTTGAGCACATAGACCTTGCGGCCAGTCGGATACACCCGGCAGCCGAAGCCAGCAATAGTGTCGTCCCACGCGAAGTAGTCCCCCGCTGGGTCGGGCCGGAGGGCGTCTACGCTCCGCTTCGTGAGGTGCAATGGTGCGCCGTCATGTTGCTTGCTCATTTCTCACCATGCCCGTCTCGCCAGGTTTATGCATATCCGGAACCACACCGGAACCACACGAAGGATAATAGGGTCAGCGTCGAGCAACTTCAAGCACTGTCATAGGAGAAGCGCGCACTCTACAGCAATCATCAGCAATCGCGGGGATCATTGGTCATGCTGCTTCGGGAGCAGGAGGTCGCCGGTTCAAATCCGGCCGCCCCGACCATTTAACGTTCAGATTCTGCACGATTTGTGAGAAATCCCGCGACCACGTCGCGGGATTTTTTACGTTCACGATCTCGTTCACGCGCGACCTGGGGGCAAGAATCGTCTACCTCGCCCCGTCTCGTTCTCGGAATCTCGCGTTCCACCGTTCGCTGCCGTTGCGCGACCGCGGCGGCTCAGGTCCCGTGCTCCTCGCTCGTGAGCGCTCCGCGTTGTTCGGCACGGAGAGCGAGTCTTGAATGACCCGCGTGAGCCCACGTCCAACCCTCCGCCGCTTTTCGATCCGCCCGCTCGGCCATCCTGGGGCTCCGGAAGTAAACCATGGTGTCGTATCCCGGACCGAGTCTCTCATTCCGCGCCTTCCTGTCAACACCGGAATACAATTGCGCACTTTCACCGGCGAATATTGCACACTCGGCGGGGGCGAGCCGTTAGAGCGCGGTCGCCTCCTTGGTGCGTGACCGGGACCGGGCTGGGGTGTCACGTCCCGGCAGGGCGCGGGCAGTGCCGAGGGCGCGATGGAGTTCGGTGTGGTGACGCATCCGGTAGCTGTTGCCCCGGGTGTTGACGATGTGACAGTGATGGACGAGCCGGTCGATCAGCGCCGCGGCCATGACCTCGTCGCCGAAGATCTCGCCCCATTCCTCGAAGCCCTTGTTCGACGTCAGCACCGTGGAGGCGTGCTCGTAGCGACGCGACATGAGCTGGAAGAAGAGCATCGCCCCGGTCCGACTGATCGGGAGGTAGCCGATCTCGTCGACGATGAGGAGCGAGGGAAAGCTCAGCGTCTTCATCCGATGAAGCAGGCGGCCCGCCCGACTCGCGTCTTCGAGCGAGGTGATGAGATCGCCGAGCGTGCCGTAGTAGACGCGTCGCCCGCTCTCGGCGGCGGCGATGGCGAGACTGATCGCCAGGTGCGTCTTGCCGACCCCCGGTGGGCCGAGGAAGACGACGTTCTCCTTCCGCTCGAGGAAACCGAGCGTGTGGAGACTGTCGAGCTGCTCCCGTTTGATCGACGGCTGAAAGGTGAAGTCGAAGTCGGCGAGTGTCTTCACGGCGGGGAGACGCGACGAGCGCATGGCCGCGTCGAGCCGCCGGTGATTGCGGAGCGCGATCTGCGCCTGGAGTAGCGCATCGAGGGCAGCCGGGGCGGTGAGCGTCCCGCCATCGAACCCAGCGAGGATGTCGTCGAGCGCCTCGAGCGCGCCGGGCATCTTGAGATCGGCGAGCTGACTGCGCAGTGGTCACGGCGAGTGGGAGCGGGTTTCATCACGCCACCTCGTCCACGAGCTGTTGATAGCTGCGGAGCCCGCGCTGCTCGACGACGATGCGCGGCACGGTCGGCGCGAGCAGATGCGGCACCGTGCGCCGCGTCATCCGCTCGACGGGCAGGACGAGCGGGTGATAGGCGCGCGCGGCGAGCGGCTGCAGATGCATCCGCTCCTCCGTTTCGAAGCGCACGCGCGGCACGCACTGCGTCGTGCGATGCGTGCGCACATTCGCCACACCGTCGAGCCAGGCCATGCGCTGTGCATCGAGATCCGCATCGCCGATGAACTCGCGCCCGTAGAAGAAGTTGCCACGGATGTAGCGGATGGGCCGCTCGACCTTCCCCTTCGTCTTGGCTCGGTACGGGCGGCAGGCCCGAATGCGAAAGCCCCAGTGCGCGGCGAAGCGCAGGAACTCGGGATTTTCAAGGAGCCTGCCGCCCTCGGCGGGCTGATCGTCCACGATCACGGCTTTCATTTG
>JBBSVF010000030.1:0-17691 GCA_038233745.1 Gemmatimonadales bacterium | reverse complement strand
GATCAGCGGGCGACTCGTGCTCTCCGAGTTCACCCGGAACGCGATCGCAAAGTTCAGGACGCGCTGACGCGCTCCATCGCCTGCGGGAACCCAATGGCAAAGGCGCTCGCACGGGCGAGACGTACGGCGCGTTCGCTCAGGGCCTCCATGGGTGCAGCGGCGGTGCACATCGACTCCACGTCGAGCGACCGACCCGCGCGCTGCGAGAGATATTCCTCCACCGCCGTGAGGTAGCCCATCATGCCACCCAGTTCCGTTGGCGCGTAGGCGCGACCCGCCGCGCGCAGCAGCTCGGCGCCCGCCCGCTCATCGGGCATCACGAGATTCTCCGACCCGCAGATCACCCGGATCGACTGGTTGGAGATGATGCGATCGATCGTGTGCGGATCCAGGGAGCCGCCTGCGGCGTTCACGGCGATCGCATCCATCGGTTCGGCGAGGAAGGCATCCTTCTGATCGGGCGTGAAGGTGCGCACGCCCAATGTCTCCAGCTCTGCGCGACGCGCCGGCGAGGCCTCGAGCGCAAGCACTGTCGCGCCGGCCTCGCGCAGCTGCCCCAACAGATGCATTCCGACGTGGCCACAGCCAATCAGGCCCACGGTGGCTGAGGCGACGGGGATGTCGAAGCCAGCCAGCATTCCGGCGAGCACGCGAAAGTTGCCCTCGCCGGTGGGCTTGGACGTATCGGCGACCACACTGCCCAGGAATCGATCGTTCAGATACTCGAGCGATTGTGCAATGCCGTCGAACATGAGGCCGTGCCCCATATCCTGCCCGGTGGTGAGATGGAAGCCGGCGCGCGCTTCCAGATCGGTAAAGCACGCCAGGGCAAAATCGAGCAGCGCCCGGTCGTTCGGCTGTCCCACGCGAGCGTCGGGAGTGGGATGCAATACGCATTTGCCTCCCACGATGCGCGCCGTGTCGCGAAGTGCCAGCGGGCCGCCCACGTGCATCACGCGCGACCAGTAGACCTTCTCCTCCATCCCGATTGCGAGGCCGATGGCTTCGCGATCGCTGTCGAAGCCCGGCGCCGACGTGCGCGACTCGGGTGCGATGCGGAAGCCGCCGAGCGAGAGCTTTCCCGAGCCTGGCGACGCATGCGTCGCAATGCTGAGCCGCCACCCCGTGTCGGGATGCTCGTACCGGTAGACCCACACCTCGGGGTGCTGCGCATCCCGCAGTGCCGGCACCAGCAGTGCAGCCTCCGCCGGCTCGATGACGACGGGCGCCCCCACAGCGGGGCTGGAGGATGGAACAGTCACGTCGATGGGGAGCTCAGGTCGTCGGCGGATTGAATGCCGCATGCGTGGCATCGAGCCAGGAGCGATGATACGAAGGATCCTCGATGGCGAGCGCGGCCTTCGCCACCTTGAGTGGACGGAAGGTGTCCATCATCACCGCGTATTCCTCGGTGCCCTTTGCACCCATCGACGCTTCTGCCTTGCCCGGATGCGGGCCGTGCGGAATGCCGTCGGGATGGTGCGTGATACTGCCGAACTCGATCCCCTTCCGGCTCATGAACTCCGACGACGCGTAATAGATCACCTCGTCCGAATCCACATTGCTGTGATTGTATGGCGCAGGGATCGCGTCGGGATGGAAATCGAAGGGTCGCGGACAGAAGGAACACACCACGAATCCGTCGCCCTGGAAGGTCTGATGCACCGGAGGCGGCTGGTGCACTCGGCCGACAATGGGCTCGAAGTCCTGGATGTTGAAGGCCCATGGGTAGAATTGGCCATCCCAGCCGATCACGTCGAAGGGATGATGGTCCAGCACGATCTCGTTCAGCCCATCGTACTGCTTCACGAGGATCCGGAAGTCGCCCATCTCGTCGTGTGTCTTCAGGTCGCGCGGGATGCGGATGTCGCGCTCGGAGTAGGGCGCGCCCTCGATGAGCTGTCCGTACTCGTTTCGATACCGCTTTGGAGGACGCGTATGTCCCTTCCCCTCCATGATCAACAGCTTCGGGGTGTCGGCGCCTTCGGCAAAGCGATAGCGATGCATGATCCCGCGATGGATCACGAGGTAGTCGCCCTCGTGAAAGGGCAGATCGCCGTACTGCGTCTCGAGGGTGCCCGCGCCCTTGGAGACGTACACGATCTCGTCCGCCTGCGCGTTCTTGTAGAAGTGCTCGTCGGCAACGGTGGGCTCCACGTAGTACATGGCCACGTCGCTGTTGAACATCAGGGGGACGCGATCCAGGGTGGGACTCCCGCCGGCCGCCATCTGCGAGGTGCGGAAGTGCCGATGCTTCAGGGTCTGGTCTTCATCCGCTTCCAGCCGCAGCTCCTTCAGCCGCTTCACCGACTTCACTGTGGTTGGCGGATGCACGTGATAAAGCAGCGCCGACGTGCCCGTGAATCCCTCATGTCCCACGAGCTGCTCCGCGTACAGGCCGCCATCAGGCTTCCTGAATGCGATGTGACGCTTCTTCGGGATGGTGCCGAGGGTGTGGTAGTAGGGCATCGGCTGTCAGGTCAGAGGTTGCCGCGCAGGCCCTGCTCGCGCTCGATGGCTTCGAACAGCGCCTTGAAGTTGCCCGCGCCGAAGCTCTTCGCGCCTTTGCGCTGGATGATCTCGTAGAACACGGTGGGGCGATCCTCTACCGGTTTGGTGAAGATCTGGAGCAGGTATCCGTCGGGATCGCGGTCGATGAGAATGCCGAGCCGCGCGAGGGAATCCACGTCTTCCTCGATCTTGCCCACGCGCTTCTGCAGGTCGTCGTAGTATGTGGTGGGGATGCTGAGGAACTCCACCCCGCGGTCGCGAAGGGTGGTGACGGTGGCGATGATGTCGTCGGTGGCGAGGGCCATATGCTGCACGCCGGGGCCCTGATAGAAGTCGAGATACTCGTCGATCTGCGACTTCCGCTTGCCCTGCGCCGGCTCGTTGATGGGGAACTTGATGCGGTCGTTGCCATTCGCCATCACCTTCGACATGAGCGAGCTGTACTCGGTGCTGATCGTCTTGTCGTCGAAGGTGAGGAGATTGCGGAAGCCCATCACATTCGCGTAGAAATCGACCCAGTAGTTCATCTTGCCCAGCTCCACGTTCCCCACGCAGTGATCCACATACTTGAGCCCCACGTCGGCAGGGGCATAGTACGGCTCGACCGCTCGATAGCCGGGCATGAACAGGCCCGAGTAGCTGCGGCGCTCCACGAGCGAGTGGATCGTCTCCCCGTAGATACGGAAGGCGGCGGTCACGACCTCGCCGTCATCGTCCCGCGCCACGGTGGGCTCCTGCACAGGCTCTGCGCCACGCTCCACGGCTTTCGCGAAGGCATCGCGCGCATCGTCCACCCAGAGCGCGATATCGCGAACGCCGTCGCCATGCCGGAAGATGTGATCGGCGATGCGGCGCGCGTCGTCGCTCAGATCCGGGCGGATGGGGGTGGTGAACACAAAGCGGATCTTTCCCTGCTGCAGCAGATAGCTTGCCCGGTCTCGCATCCCGGTCTCCGGCCCGCGATACGCCACGAGCTGGAAGCCGAACGCCGCGCGATAATAGTGCGCTGCCTGCTTCGCATTGCCGACATAGAACTCGATGTAGTCGGTTCCGTTGATCGGGAAGGTATCCTGCACGAGCGGTGCAGCCTCGAGTGTGGACGTCGCCATCATCGGTCTCCATGCAGCGGGGAAGGGCTGCCTTTAAGAGTAATACTCGTGCCACGCCTGCAGGAGCAGGAGCTCAGCGGAGTTCAGGCAGGTCGCGGTACAGCTCGAGCGCCTCCGGATTCGCGAGCGCATCGCGATTCTTCACCGGGCGACCGTGCACCATCTCCCGCACGGCGAGTTCGGTGATCTTTCCGCTGCGGGTGCGCGGGATGTCCGCCACCTGGATGATCTTCTTCGGCATGTGGTGCGGCGTGGTGTGGTCGCGGATCCCGGTGCGGATGCGCTCCTTGAGCCCATCGTCGAGCCTGACGCCGTCCGCGAGCCGCACGAAGAGCACGAGGCGCTCATCCACTCCTGGCTTGTTGGCGATCCGCTGGCCGATCACCACGCTCTCGATCACCTCCGGCATCTGTTCCACCTGCCGGTAGATCTCCGCGGTCCCGATGCGCACTCCGCCGGGGTTGAGCGTCGCATCGCTTCGCCCGTGGATCACCACCCCGTCGTGCGCCGTGATCTCCGCCCAGTCGCCATGTCGCCACACACCGGGAAAGGTGTCGAAGTATGCTTGTCGGTATTTCTCGCCATCGGGATCGTTCCAGAAGGCCACGGGCATGCTCGGGAAGGGCTGGGTGCAGACCAGCTCGCCGGAAGTCGCGATCACGGACTGTCCCGCCTCGTCGAATACGTCCACCGCCATGCCCCAGCCTCGCGTCTGCAGCTCTCCGCGATACACGGGCTGCGTGGAATCGCCCAGCGCGAAACAGGAGATGATGTCGGTGCCCCCGCTGATGCTGCTGAGCTGCACATCCGGCTTCACACGAGAATACACGAAATCGAAACTGTGCTCGGAGAGCGGGCTTCCGGTGGAGAGGATCGTCCGCAGGGCGCTCAGGTCATGCGTCTCGCGCGGGTGAGCCCCTTCCTTGTCGGTAAGCGCAAGCCACTTGGCGCTCGCGCCGAAGATATTCACGCGTTCGGCAGCCACGAGATCCCACAGCACGCGCCGTCCGCGAATGAGTGGAGCGCCGTCGTAGAGCACGATCGTCGCGCCCACCGCGAGCGACGAGACCAGCCAGTTCCACATCATCCACCCGCAGGTGGTGAAGTAGAAGATGCGATCGTCGCGGCGCAGATCGGTGTGCAGCACGAGCTCCTTCAGGTGCTGGAGCAGCGTGCCCCCGGCACCGTGCACCATGCACTTCGGCAGCCCGGTCGTGCCCGACGAGTACATCAGGTACAGCGGATGGTCGAAGGGGAAGCGTTCCGGCGCGAGCGCGGCACCTTCGTGCGCGGCGAGGGCGTCCTGCCACCACACAGCTCCGGCGATCGGGCACGCGTCGGCTCGGGACTCCCCCGCGAGATGCGGGATCACCACCACCGCACGCACGGTGGGCAGCGAGGGAAGAAAGGAGGCCACGCGCTCGAGCGAGTCGATCTGCTTTCCCGCGTATCGATAGCCGTCGCCCGTCACCAGCACCGCGGGCTCGATCTGTCCGAATCGGTCCAGGACGCCTTCCGGCCCGAAATCCGGAGAGCACGACGACCAGATCGCGCCCAGGCTCGCCGTCGCCAGCATGGCGACCACCGCTTCCGGCACATTGGGGACGAAGCCCACCACCCGGTCGCCGGCGCACACCCCCGCTTCCCGCAGGAAGGCCGCGAACGCCGCCACCTGCTCCGCAAGCTCGGCATAGGTCAGTCGTCGTGATGGGCCCTGCTCCGTCCAGGAGACAATCGCCTCCCCCTCATCGCGCCGCTGCAACAGATGCTCGGCGAAGCTGAGCCTCGCCGCCGGAAACCAGCGCGGCCCGAGTGCAGGGTCTGGCGGCGCCATCCGATCGCCACCCACCAGTACCACGTCGGCCGGCGCATCGGCATCGAATCCTGTCGCCTGCATCCCGACGAAGCGCCACACCGCGCGCCAGAACTGCTCGGGATGTTCGATCGACCACCGATGCAGCGCGGTGCTGTTGGAGACTTCGGTGGCCCCGGCGCGCCCGGCGATCTCCTCGCGGAGGAAGGCCGTGACCGCGGCGTCCCGGATGGACGCGGCGGTGGGTGACCAGACTGGGGCGTCTCCCGACGCGATCCTGGAATCTTCGGGCATCACGTGCAAGATGCCCGGTCGACGGCGCGTGGGCGAGTGCCGGCTGGCACTCCTCCCGCGTCGCCGGCCCTACTTGGCGCGAATCACCAGCAGCAGCACGCTCGGCGAGGCGGTGCCGCTCAGCGTCAGGGTGGCCGAGGAGCTGGCTGGCACGGCGAACTTGTAGTACGCGGCGCCGCCGGCGGTCACCGTGCCGGTCACCGTCGCGCCGTCGGCGAGGCCGGTGACCAGCAATGGATACGCGAAGCCGCCTGCTCCGAGATTGGGATAGATGCTGTGCCAGTTCCAGCTCCGCTGCTGGAACTGCGTATTCAGCTGCGCGACATCGTCCACGGCGTGCGAGGCATTCCAGTCGCGAACGAAGCCCGGCAAGTCCGGCACGACGGACTGCAGGTTCGGGAAGCCGGCGGTCGTGCTGTTCACGAGTTGCTTGAGGATCGTCGCGTCATCCGCCGCAAAGGAAAGCGACGCGCTGCGCGACAGGCTCGCGGAGGGTGCACCGGCGCCCTCGTGCGCATACCACGCGCGGGCCGCTGGAATCAGCGGTGTGAGCACGGTCCGTTCGCGCTCGCGGAGTGCGGATTCGAACGACACGTTCGCCTGGAGCGCCGCGACCGTCTCGAGCGAGGCAGCTCGCGAGAGCGTCGGACCGCCCGTGGGACCGAGACTCAGCGTGGAACCGGTGATCCCGGTGGCCGCCAATGAGTAGGCAGATGAGGACGTGCTCGAGAGCGTGGTGTTCACGACCATGGCGAAGTAGTCGCCCGGGGTGGTGCCCGGCGTCACGGTCACCACGCCGCTGCCCGCGACTGTCTGCGCCACACCAGCAGTGTACCCGTCGGTGGCATTCAGACGATCGAGCGAGTAGCGCAGCAGGTTCCACGAGCCACCGCGTGTCGGGAGCGAATCCCCCGTCGTGAAGGGAGAGGACTTCGAGGACGCCAGCAGAAAGCTGCGATAGCGTCCGGCATTCCCGGACATGTCGGAGTTGTACGCGATGCGGGTGGTCGTCGAGGCACGCAAGGCAGTGATGTCCAGGTTCATCCGCGGCGCGAGTCCGGACTCCCGGTAGAAGAGCAGCTCCTCCGCGATGTGCGCCAGCCCTTCATCCAGCCATTTCTCCTCGAACACGGACGCATTGTTCACATAGAGCCGCCGCGACGAGTTGATGATGTGCTCGAACTCGTGAGCGAGTACCGACGTCGTGACGGAGTCCACGAAGCCGGTGCTCCGGATGTTCTGGTTCACCGCGCCGGTGGGGTCGGGGGTGAGGAGGTAGAACAGCTCGCCGACGTTGCTGGAGGCGCACGCCTGTGCACGTGCGGAGGCCACCTTGGGAAACAGATCCCGGGAGAAGGCAAAGCCTCCCACGTACTCGCTCGAACGCGCCATCGTGAGCTCGTTCACCGCGCGGGTGAACAGAATCAGAATGTGCCCATTCTTGTCGATGTCCGTGGGCTCGCCGAAGTTGGCGACGTCCAACGGATAGACCAGCGTGTCGAAGCGGGCGCCGAACCGCTGGAAGTCTGCGGTGGAAAACCCGTTCTTCGGATTGAGAGTATCGTTCAGGATGATGGCCTTGTTCGAGATGGCCACCACCTGCGCCGGATGCAGGATCGGCGTGCTGCACGCATCGTTGCCGTTCACGTTGAGCTGGATCACGTCACCAACCTTGAGGCCCACGGGGGGGGGGGTCACGATCGTGGTGTCGGGGCCGGTGGTGCCGCCGTCGCTCTTGCAGCTCACGCCGGCCAGCAGCAGCGCGCACGCGGCGGCGCCGAGGAGCAGTCGAACAGGTTGCTGTGTCATGCAGAAGTTCCGCCCTGAGTTCACTGTGAACGAACATTGGTTGCTGGTGGAACCTGCCGACAGTCATGAGACACGGACGATGTCCCCTACCCGTTGCAAGATCATAACCTGATCCCGCCCGCACGTTCCCGTGTCGATCAGATCGTGGTGATCGCGCGCATCGGCCGTACCGGCGTGAGCCGTGGCAGCGGCTTGAACAGCACGCGCTCCACCTCTGCTGCCGGCCCCGGCTGTACCAGCAGAAAGCCCTGGACCTCCGGGCAGCGCTGCGCGGCGAAGAACTGGAGTTGTTCCTCGCGCTCGATTCCCTCGGCGATCACATTCACCTCCAGGGACTGCCCCAGGGTGATCAGTGCCGCAGCGATGGCGCTGTCGTTGGTGTTCTCAGGCACGCCGCGCACAAAGGTACGATCGATCTTGAGCGAATCGATCGGGAAGAGGCGCAGCGCACTCAGCGACGAATAGCCGGTCCCGAGATCGTCAATGGAAATACGAACGCCAAGACGCTTGAGGGCACGCAGATTGTCCACCGTCCGGCCGGTGGAACGCATCGCGATGCTCTCCGTGATTTCCAGCTCGAGCGCGTGCGGAGGAAGACGCGTGGTGGCAAGGATTCCCTCCACCCGTGCCACGAGATCGTGATGCTGCAGCTGACGGACGGAGAGATTCACCGCCGCGCGCAGCTGCGTCTGCCCACGTGTTCTCCAGTCCTGCACCTGCGCGCAGGCAGTGCGCAACACCCATTCGCCCATCGGCACGATCACGCCGGTGGCCTCCGCGAGGGGAATGAAATCGGCCGGCGCCAGCATCCCGCGTTCCGGGTGGTTCCAACGCAGGAGCGCTTCCACTCCCACGATCGCTCCCGAGCTCGTCTCGCAGATCGGCTGGTAGAACAGTTCGAGCTGTCCATTCTCCACTGCCCGCTTGAGGTTGCTCTCGAGGCCCAGTTGCTCCAGCGCTGCCGTCCCGAGCTCGGGAACGTAGCGCTCCACGAGATCACGCCCCTGCGCCTTGGCGCGATACATCGCGGCATCCGCGTGCTTGATCAGCGTTTCGCCATCGGTGGCGTCGCCCGGATAGAGGCTGATGCCAAGACTGGTGGTCACGAAGACCTCCTGCCCCTCCACCACGATCGGCTTCTTCACTTCCGCGATGATGCGCTCCGCCAGGAAGACGGCGTCCTCGGCGCCGTACACCTCCGTCTGCAGCACGGCGAACTCGTCACCGCCAAGCCGCGTCACCGAATCGACGCTGCGGACGGTCCCCCGGATTCGCTCGGCGACGGTGCGCAGCAGTTCGTCACCGGCCGCGTGACCGAGGGAATCGTTCACCACCTTGAAGCGATCGAGGTCCAGGAACAGCACCGCGAGCATGGTGGCATCCCGACGGGCGCGATGGAGCGCCATGTTCAGGTGACTGAGAAAGAGCTGGCGATTGGGGAGTCCGGTGAGCGAGTCGTGATACGCGATCTGCTCGACTTTCGCGGCCGCGTCCATGGCGGCCTGGCGCTCTTCCTCGAGCAGCCAGAGCACGAGCCCCAGCGCGAGGCCCGTGTAGAGGACGAGGTCCACGACGCTCAGCACACTCACGTACAACGGGTGCGCCGCCCGCAGCGTGGCCGTGGCGGTCACGAGGATGACGTTCACCTGCAGCAGGGCCAGTCCGCCGAAGGCCAGGAGCACCACGCGTCGTCCGATGGCGTGCGCCCTGTGTCGCGCGCGGAGCACCGCCACGGCACCCACCACGAACGCTGCCCCCACCGCCAGGTGGCGCACCGTCACGCGCAGCGTGTACATCAGTTCGGTGCGAGTGGGGTCCCATGCGAACGCCGTGACGAGTGCCGCTCCGAGGAGCGCCACGACGATGGTCAGTCGTGCGGAGGTCGCGCGACGCACCGTGCGCTCCGACGAGAGCTCCGCGACCCCGAGGATGAGCCAGAGAATCTGGAGGTAGCCCGCCACTCCGGCCACGAAGGCCAGGGCAAAGCGCAGCGGATCGTTGATGGGACGGGTGTTCGCCAGCACGAGCGCAGCGGCGCCGCTGCCGGTATGTACCGCCAGTGCGATCCAGCTCCAGGTCCAGTGGCGGAGAAAGGGACGCCAGTGCCGCACTCGAAGACTGCCGTACACCGCCGCGAAGATTCCCGCCGCGCCGCACTGCGCAAAGAGCCCGGCGATGGAGAGGTAGGCGAACGACATGCGGACGGGGACGGAGCGGGGCGGCGTCGGCAGGCCGTTGCGGCGGTGCCGGTCGTGAGAGTAAGGTAGAGCTCTCTCCAGCGACGCGCGAGCCCGGACCCACGCCATGCCCACTGATTCCACCATTCGATACGTGGCCAGCACCGAACAGGTCTCGACCATGGTCGGTGGGGAGGTGGTGATCCTCGATATGCGGGCGGGACTGTACTTCGGTCTCGACGCGGTCGGCGCGCGGCTGTGGGAGCTGTTGACGGAGCTCCGCACCATCGGCGAGCTGGTGGACGTGGTGGTCGCGGAGTACGACGTGGAGCGGGAGCGCGCACAGACCGATGTGGTGGCGCTGATTGGCGAGCTCCTGGCTCGTGAGCTGATCGCGGAGGTCGGTGCGTAGCGAGCACTGGCGGCGCGGCGATCTCCTGCTCGCCGGGGCGGCGATCATCGTGCTGGCCTGCCTGCGCCTGGCATTGGCCACACTGCCGTTCCCCGTGGTACGCCGGGGCGTCGGCGCCGTGTGCCGAGCGCTGTGCGGCAGGCGCATGGTGGAGGCGGCCTCGCGCCGGGAGGCAGTGCGGCGAGCGGTTCTCCGCGCCGGTCGCGTGCATCGCTCGGCCTTCTGCCTTCCACGCGCACTCCTGGCGCTCGTGATGGGCGCGCTCGTGGGAATGCGCCTCGTGGTCCATGTCGGTGTGCATCTCGATCGTGATGAGCCCTTCGGAGCTCACGCCTGGACGACGGCCCCCCCGGACGACGCGATGGTGGTCGGTGGTCGCGAAGCGGGCCGCAACCAGCCACTGCTCACGATCGACCCCTTCCATTACAATTAGGAGGAATTCCCCGCAGTCTCTTGCGGCCGGGCCCTGCGCTGCGCCTGTTGGGTCTCACGTACTCCACCGTGCCCGCCTCCGGGAGGCATGCCCATGAGCACCGATCCACAGCCAATGCGTCGCGAGTATACCCCTCCCGCATTGCGTGTCTTCGGGGACCTCGCCCAGCTCACCCGGTCCGTGGGCAGGACGTCGCTCACCCCAGACGGGGCAACGGGAGGTCGATGAACAAGACGCGCTGACCGCAGGGCGCAAGGGGGCCGGGATTGACGACCCGATGCCGTGATGGCATCTTCCACGGATTATGGATCTCCTCAAAGGAGTCGTCATGGCCCGCCCGCTCGACACGAACGCCGACCGTCTGCAGTATGCCGCGCCTGCGCTGAGGACCTACGGCGACCTGGGCCAGCTCACCCGCGCCGTCAAAGGGACCTCGATCAACCCGGATGGTGGCAACGGTTCCAGGAGCAAGACGATCTAGCCGTGTGACGCGACCCTGGTGCGGTCGCGATCGACGCCGGTTGGCTGGATTGGCCACCCGCTTCGCGTCCCCCGCATTCCTGATTCCCAATTCCCGTTGTCAGGAGCAGCGCCACCGGGCGCAGGCCCCGTTGAGACGCCGCGGCGCCTGAATGCTCACCTACTGGGTTCACGGACTTCGAATCACGAGCGAGGTTCCACTGCCGGATCTCCCCGAGGTCAGCGGCCAGCCCGACGTCGCCTTTGCGATCGTACCAGCGACCTCGCCCCCGGTGGAGCCGGTGCTCGAACTCTACGTCACGCCGGGGGCGACCTCCTCTGACGACACCACGCGCATCGTCGTGGACGCTACGGGCGTGACCGTCTTTCAGTACGGCGACGGAACTGTGTTCCAGGTGGACCTGCGCACCACCCCGATCGCCATCGCCGCGCGCATCGCCGACGGTCAGGTGATCGACGATCTCGCCGCCTATCTCTACGGCCCGGTCCTCGGCTACGTGCTCCGGTCGCGCGGTACGCTGGCCATGCACGCCTCGGCAGTGATCCTGCGCGGTGCGGTCTCGCTGTTCGCCGGAGCGAGCGGCGCGGGCAAGTCCACTGCGGCGGCCGCCCTCTCCCTGGCGGGCTACAGCGTGATCTCAGACGATCTCACCGCGCTGAGCTTCGAGGGAAGGAATGTCCGCGCCCATCCCGGATTCACTCATCTGAGACTCTGGCCGTCATCGGAACAGGTGCTCTACGGTAGATCCGACGTCCTGCCGCGCATCTCGCCGGGCTGGGACAAGCGGCGCCTCTCCATGAATCACGATCGGTTTCCCACCCGCTCGTTGCCGCTGCGCACGATCTACATCCTGGGTGACCGTGCGCCGCGCGCCGAGATCGGGCCATTGCACGCGCGCGACGCGCTGCTGTCGCTGGCGACGCTCACCTACGCGAACTACCTGCTCGACGCGCCCCTGCGTGCGCGGGAGCTCGTGCAGCTCGGCTCGCTGGTGAGCAATGTGAGAGTCCGCACCCTGCGCGTTTCGAACGCCGCAGACTGGCGTGACGACCTGGTGGCGACGCTCGCGGCCGATCAGCCATTTCGCGCGCAATGAGCTACGACCTCAACGACTACGCCCAGATGTTCTCGGACGAGGTGCGCGGGGGCGCCTACCTCGCCGCCGTCCGGGAGGTGGTGCGGCCGGGCATGGTGGTCGCCGACATCGGCGCGGGTCCTGGTGTGCTGGGTGTGTACGCGGCCATGCTGGGCGCCCGCCGCGTCTTTCTGGTGGAACCGGATCTGATCGTGGATGCTGCGGTGGCGCTGGCCGAGGAGAATGGTGTGGGTGATCGCATCGAGATCGTGAGAGAGGTGAGCACGAACATCACCCTTCCCGAACTGGCCGACGTGATCATCTCCGACCTGCGCGGAGTGCTCCCACTCTTCGGCGGACACCTGGAAGCGGCGGCCGACATGCGTGCCCGTCTCCTCGCCCCGGGCGGGATCTGCATCCCTCGCCGCGACAGAATGCGCGTCGCGCTCGTTGAGGACGTCGTGGTACATGGGCTCACGGCGGGCGCGTGGGACTGCCTCGACTCCGTCATGGCGCATCAGTCACTCACGCGCCTGATCGGTAATCACTGGTATCGCACCCATGCCACACAGGAGCAGTTGGTCTCGCCACCCATGGGCTGGGTGACGCTTGACTACGACCTGCCCGCGCCCCCACTGCGTGGTGACTTCGCGGGCGACATCATTCGGGACGGGACCGCCCATGGCCTGCTCTGCTGGTTCGACGCCGACCTTACCGAGACCGTCCGGCTGGACAACGCCCCCGGAGCTCCGCGGGCACTCTACGGCCAGGCATTCTTTCCCTTTGCGACAGCCATCCGCGTGACATCCGGTGACGCCGTTGCAGGGCGACTGCACGCGGTGCAGAGCAGCGGGGAGTATCAGTGGGCGTGGACCGTGACCCTGCGACGCAACGGCACGGCGATCGGCGAGGCGCGGCACGCGTCGCTCTTCGGCACGCCCTTGCTGGCAGAGACGCTCTCCCGGCGCACGGGCGCCTTCGTTCCGGTGCAGACGTCCGTCGCGCGGGCACTGGAGCAGGCAATCGCGCTCGTGGACGGTCATCGCTCGCTCGACGAGATCGCCGCGACGCTGGCCCTGCGTCTTCCCGGCGATTTTCCGAGCGCTCACGACGCTCTGCGATTCCTGACGCAGCACGATCACCTCTGGCGGTGACTGTGGTGACCGACAGCACCGAGGCATGGACGCTGTGCCTGGCGTGCGCACGCTTCGCGGCTGATCTCACGGATGGGCGGCCGGTTCGCGAGCACTGTGCGCGCCTCACCCCACACGCTTCGCTCGTTCATGAGGCGGAGTTGCAGGGCCTGCTCGCGTGGCTCGCGCGTGCGCTGCATCACGCGGACGCCCCTGCCGCATGGCGCGCGCTCGTGGATTCGGCGGCGGTACCGGCGGCCGCACTTACACTCCAGCAACTCGCGCGCACGCTCCGCGTCACGACAGCGCTCGCGCACGATGGCGTGCCCGCATTGCCGTACAAGGGCGCGGTACTCAGCCAGCAGCTCTATGGCGACGCCGCCATGCGGAGCTCCACGGACATCGATCTGGTGGTTCCACTCGATCGATACCCTGTAGCGCGGGCACGACTGCAGCAGCTCGGATACCACTCGCGCGCCGAGATGAGCGAGCGACAGGAACAGTCGCTGTTCGGCTGGCTGGGTCATGCGCCCTTCAGCGCAGACGCCACCCTTGTCGAGCTGCACTGGCGATTCGCGCCCCGGCATCTCCCCTTTCGGCTGGATGTGCAGGATGCGATCGGGCGCGGTGCCACGCTCGTGATCGGAAACACCGCGGTGCCCGTCATGGCGGATGACGACCTGCTCGCCGTGCTCTCGATGCATGGCGCACGGCACCTCTACGAGCGCCTGGAGTGGCTCGCGGGCGTCGTGCGCCTGGCTGGCAGAACATCCGTGAGCCCAGCGGAGCTGCTGAGCAGGGCGCGCGAGCTGCGCGGTGCGCGCATGCTGCTCGCGTCCCTCCTGATCGCGGAAGCTGTGCTGAACGCTCCCCTGGGCCCCGAGTGGTCAGCGGCAGTGCACGCGGATGCCGCCGTGCGCCCGCTGGCGCTCGCCCTCGCGAACACCATGGGCCCCAGCGAGGGCGCGGACACCCGACAGCCGGGCCATGCTGCCCTGCAGCTGCTGTACAGTCGTCTCCTGGACTCCCGGCGAGACCGGATCCGCTCGATGTTCCACTCAGCGCTGCTTCCCACGGAACGGGAATGGGAGCTCGTTCGTCTACCGGATGCGATGCTGTCCCTCTATCGCCTGATTCGACCCCTTCGGCTGCTCGGCCTCTACCTGTCGCGCACCTTCTCCTCCCGCCCGTCGTCGTGAAACGCTCTTCTCTCCGCATCTACATCGCACTCCTGGTGCGCACCGTCCCTCGCGAGACGGCGCGATCGCTTGTGCTGATGTTCCTGCTCAGCGTCACCGAAGGCGTGGGCCTGCTCTTTCTCGTTCCCCTGCTGGCGCTCGCGGGTATCGTTCCGGGCGCGACCGCCGGGTCTGGCGGCTGGTTCACCCGCGTGGCTGCATACCTGCCACATTCGCTCGCCGCGGTGCTGGCCGCGTACGTCGCCATCGTCGCGCTCCGGGCGGTGATCGAGATCGCCGCCGCCGCGACCTCGGCCGAGGTGGAGGGCGGTTTGACGCGCGCACTGCGAGAGCGGCTCTATCGCGCACTCGTGGAGGCCCGCTGGGATGTGGTGGTGCGGCTGAAGGGCTCGCACATGGCGCATGTGCTTACCGCGGAGCTGGATCGCGTGGCTCTGGCCACCAACCAGCTTCTGCATGGGCTGCTCGCCCTGTTCGTGGCAGTCACATACGCGCTCGCCGCGCTCGCGATCTCGCCGCAACTGGCCCTCGTGGCGGCGGGGATTGCATTGCTGCTCATGCTCTCCGGGCTGGCCCTGCGCCGGAGCGCCACGGCCGATGGCGAACGGTTGTCCGAGCTGAGCGCCGAGCTCTTCAGCGGCGCCATCGAGCAGGTAGCCACGCTCAAGGTGGCGAAGAGCGCTGGGGTGGCGGAGGTGGTCGCGACGCGCTTCGCCGAGCGGTCGGCGCGCTACGGTGCGCAGCTGGTGCGGGTGTACTGGCGCTGGGTGGCTGCGGGGGCGGTGATGAACGTGGGCGCGGCGGTAGCGCTCTCGGTGGTGGTGTACGTGGCCGTGATGCAGATCCACCTGGCGCCGGCGCGACTGCTCCTGCTTCTCTTTGTGTGCGCGCGGCTGGTGCCGAAAGCGGCCATGGTGCAGCAGAGCCTGTTGCACACCGCGCGCGCCATGCCGGCCGCGGTGGAGGTGCGTGACCTGCTCACGCAGCTGGAAGCCGCGGCCGATGTGCCATCGGGGATTCATCATCCGGCGCCACCGTTCACGCGCACGCTGGCGCTGGAGCATGTCAGCTACCGCTATCCGAATGCTGACCGCGACGCGCTGCGCGATGTCTCGCTGCACGTTCCGATCGGCCAGGTCACTGCGATCGTGGGGTTGTCGGGTGCAGGCAAGAGCACGATTGCGGACATGCTGCTGCAATTGATCGTTCCCGAGCGCGGCGCGGTGACGCTGGACGGCATTCCGCTGGACGCCTCCATGCAGCGGGACTGGCGCCGGCATGTGGGCTATGTGCCGCAGGACCCGCAGCTCTTCCACGATTCGGTGCGCGAGAATCTCCGCTGGGTGGCTCCGCAGGCCACAGATGAGGAGATCATGATCGCGCTGCGGATGTCAGGAGCGCTGCCGCTACTCTCGCGCCTGGAGCATGGTCTCGACACGTTGGTGGGTGACCGTGGGGCGCTGCTCTCGGGGGGCGAGCGACAGCGCATCGCGCTTGCGAGGGCCCTGTTGCGCCGCCCGTCGCTCCTGGTGCTGGACGAGGCGACCAGCGCCCTCGACCCGGAAAGCGAGCAAGCGCTCCGCGACGCCTTCTCTGCGCTTACACCGACTATTTCCGTAGTGACGATCACACACCGCCTCACGAGTGCACGCCTCGCGGATCACGTGGTGGTGATGGACGCGGGCGAGGTGGTAGGCGAGGGTTCCTGGGACACATTGGTTCAGATTCCCGATTCGAGGCTCTCCACCCTCTGGGCGGCGCAATTGGGCGACTCCGTGGCAGGAATGACGGCGTTACCGGTGGCATTACCGATGGGAGTGGACTGAGACCGTGCCCTTCTCGAGCCGATACGACAATCCGGTGCTGGAGCAGATCGCGCGCGACACCTTTGCACTCTTCCCGGCATGTCACCGCTGCGGTGAACACATTCGCGAGTTCGAAGACGCCGACATCCGCGTGCATGTGCAGCGTGTGGTACACCGGTGGCCGTGCACTCCCCCCGCCGAGGGCGCGACGGCATCCGGCGTCACGCCGTGACCGTCAGCGAGGCCTTCGCGGCCGCCGCTCGCGCGCACCCGCACGAGATCGCGCTGCGCTGGCGTGATGGGTCGCTCACCTATGCGGCGCTGGCGACACGAGTGGAGCGCGCCGCCCAGGGACTGCGTGGCGCGGGCGTCACTGCAGGCGATCGCGTGGGTCTCGCCCTGGGCAACGTCGCGGCCTTCCCGGTCTCCCTGCTGGCGATCATGCGCGTGGGGGCGGTTCCGGTGGTGTTCAGCACCGCATGGCACGCGGAGGACCGGGCGCGTGCCATCCGTCACGCAGAACTCACACTGCTGATCGACGACGAGCGGTTGATGTTGGTGGAAGGCGCGGCGGACAACTTGCCGCCGCAGCCCCTTCGGGGGCTGGATGATGTGGCATCCATCCTCTACTCCTCCGGCACGACGGAACAGCCCAGGGGCGTGATGCTGAGCGAGGGTAACCTGCTGTTCACGGCGCGCGCCAAGCAGCGGCTCTGCGGCATCGCGGCCGGTGAGCGACTGGCGCTGGTGGTGCCTGCGTCTCACTGCTTCGGGCAGAACGTGGTGCTGCTCGGCGCGCTCACCTGCGGTGCCACCGTGCAATTGTATCCACGGCTGGATGCGGAGGCACTGGCCTGCGATATCGCCGACGGGCACGTGACGCGGCTCTTTGCCGCACCGCCCGCCTTTCGTCGCTTGCTGAATGTGCGCAATCCAGAACGCCTGCGCCGGCTGCGGTATGCGTTGAGTGCGGCCGCGCCGCTGCACCAGGCACTCGCGGATGAGTGGCAGGCCGTCACAGGCGTGGCACTGGAGCAGGGCTATGGGCTCACCGAATCCTCTCCCTTTGCGGCGTACACGTACGGCGAGACGGCGGACGCACAGGTCGTGGGTCGCGCGATCGAGGGTGTGGAGATCCGGGTGGATGCTCACGAACCGGATGCGACGGGAGAGCTGCTCGTGCGCGGCCCGAATGTGATGCGTGGCTATTTCCGCGACGACTCGCGCACTCGCACCACGATCGTGGAGGGCTGGCTCCGGACCGGCGACATCGGGCGAGTCGACGCGCGCGGATGGATTACGCTCGTGGATCGCCTGGACGACATGATCAACGTTGGTGGATTCAAGGTGTGTCCGTCCGACGTGGAGCGCGCGCTGTTATCACATCCCGATGTGTGCGACGCGGCGGCATACGGGGTGGCCGACGCGGCGCGCGGCGCG
>JBBSVF010000029.1:0-17841 GCA_038233745.1 Gemmatimonadales bacterium | reverse complement strand
GCTTGATCCCACCCTCTTCCGCGAGTCGTGACCGGAAGCGCTCCTTCACTTCGGCGAGGGTGAGGTCGCCGCCTTCCTCCACCTTTGCAATCCGCGCGACGACATACTTGGCCGGCACGTTGCCGGTTCCGGGAATCTGGAAGACCACGAAATCATTCTCGTGCTTGTCGGCAAAGGCGGACTGATATGCGGGCGGAAGCTGCGCCTTGGGGAAAGGCTGGAGGATGGTGGTCTCCTCGCCGCTCGCGTAGTCATGGTGCTTCTTCGCCAGGGTGTCGAAGGGCGCACCAGCTTTCCATGCCGCGGCCACGCTGTCCGCCTCGAGACGGGCGCGCGCCACATCGAGCGAATCCAGGTGCGGCGTGATCAGAATGTGGCGGGCCTTCACCTCGGCCGGCGACACACGATCCACACGGATGATGTGATAGCCGAATGCCGTCTGGATCACGGGGCTCAACTTGCCGGGCGCCAGGGCGAACATCCACCGATCGAACTCGGGGACCATGCGCCCGCGGCGGTTCCAACCCAGATCGCCGCCGGTCTCGCGCGTTCCCGGATCCATCGACTCGCGCCGCGCGATCTGTTCGAAGTTGCCGCCGCGATTGATCTCCGCCAGCAGCGACTCCGCCTTCGTCCGGGCGCGCTCGCGCTCCTCGGTGGAGGGATGTGGCGTGATGATGATCTGCCGCCACGCCACGCTGGCCTCACGCTTCGGCAGCGCATCCTTGCTGCGGCCGTACGCCTCCGCGATGTCGGCATCGGTGACGTTGGCCTGCACCACCTTGCCATCCTCACGCAGCTTCTTCACGGTCCGTGTGATGGTCTCGCTCCGACGAATCCCGTCGGCCACGAAGCGCCGGTACTCCTCTGGCGATCCGTAGCCCGCCTTCACCAACTCCGCGCGGAACTCGGCGTCGCTGCCGAAGCGCCCGCGCACGTCCTTGTACTGCTTCTCCACCGTACTGGTGACGTCGGACTCCGGCACTTCGATCTTCAGCTCCTTGGCCTTGAGCAGCAGCAGCTCCTCGTCCACCAGCTCGTTCGTCACCGAGGTGAGAAAGGCCCGGAACTGCACGCTGTCGGTCGGTACTCGCACGCCATCGGCGCGCTTCTGGATGATGCGCTCCTGCAGGAGCGATTGCGGGATGACGACGTCCCCCACGACCGCCACGATGCGATCGAGTGCAATCACCTGATCTGGCTGGCCAGCGGCACTCGACTCCTGTGCGCCCACAAGGGGAGCGACGAGCAGGAGCGCTGCGGCCGAGAGGATGTGAAGTCTCATGATCCTGGAAATACCCGCGGCCCGGCCACAAGGGTCCGGGCCGCGCGTGAACGAACTGGCGATATGCCAGCCCGGATGCTCAGGGTCGCGCTGGCTGCGGCACCGCGCCCGGCGGAACCGCACCCTGCGGTGGCATCCCGGGCGACATGCCACCCGGGAGGGGGACCGCCGACTGCGGCTGCGATGCGGCGCGTGTGGAATCGGAAATCTGACGCACCTTGACCGCCTGCTCGACCGCGCGATCGATGCCGGTGGAGTTCACCTTCGCATCGTACTTGTTGAGCAGCACCAGCTGGAGCGGCACGGGCACAGGCACCGGCTGCGCCTGGCCGGCCATGATCCGGTCGATGAATGCCTCGACCTTCTCCGCGGCGATGCGCTCGCGCTCCTCGGCGGTCTTGCCGGCCGCAGCGAGTGTGGCCGGCTCGATCCCGATCGCCGTTTCGAGCGAGGCCACGAGCTGCGCGAAGTCCCGATGCAGCCCGGCGAGTTCCTCGGTGGTCATCGCGGACTTTGCACTATCGGCGCGCGCGAGCAGCACCTCGCGCTGGGCCATGCTCGTCACGTAGCTGCGCACCAGAGAGTCCGGAGCGGTCTGGATCTGCTGCTGCACACGCGGACTTTGCGGTGCCGCCAGCAACACGAGCGCCAGCCGGCCGGCGGTGAGCGTGCCACCGGAGTACGTGGCCACCGCCGTCTTGTCACCGCGGTGTGCGAGCGGATCCTTGGCAACCTCCTTCATCGTGGCCGCCGCGTCGCTCTTGAGCGACACCTTGGCTGCTGTTTGCGCACTGGCGATGTAGGTGCTCTCCGCCACCTGCCGTCCACGGCCGCTGGCCTGCTGCAGGTACTGGGTGCGCGCCTGCTCCCAGGTGCTGCGCTGGATGATGTGGTAGCCGAACTGCGTCTCGACGAGCGGCGAGATCTCGCCGGGCTTCAACGTGAGCAGCGCATCGCTGAACGGCTTCACCATCATCGTGCGCGGGAAGACGCCCAGGTCCCCGCCCTTCTTCTCGGCGTTGCCGGGGTCCTGGCTGTACTGATTGGCCATCGCGCCAAAGTTGGCGGGCGTGAGCTGCGCCCGAACCGACTCCGCCTTGCGCCGAACCGAATCCTTCACGGCCGCAGGAGCGCCCTGCGGGACCGTGAAGAGGATGTGACGCGCAGCGACGAGATCGCCCTTGGCCGCGGCGTACGAGGCTTCGCTGCCACTGTCTGCCGCGAAGCTCGCCGACACCTGCTCCAGGAATCGCCCGATGCGGGTGTTCTCCATCATCGCGGAGGCGGCCGCGTCGATGGCCTTGGGATCGCTGAGCGAGTCGCCGTGGGCCGCCGACAGCGCAAGCAGTTGGTAGGGCGTCCACAGATCGCGCGCGATCACGAGGGCGACGTCGCGCGTGACGGGAATCTGGAGCTGCGACTTGCCCATCAGGCTGCTGAGGCGCGTGACCGACAGCTCTTGCTTGCCGGCCTTGGCGGCCACGTCGACGTGGGCGGTGAGCGCCTCCTTGAGTCCGTCGCAGGCGACGAGGGTCGTCGCGCCGAGCGCGAGGACGAGGAGCGAAGAACGATTCATCGGAGAGGACTGTCGTCGGTAGGAGATGCTGTTCAAACCACGGCGCGAAGGGCGCGCACGAGTCCGTCCAGGAGCTGAGCGCCCCCGAGCCGCGTGAGCTTGAGTGACAGCGGATGCGCGCGGCGCACTTCCGCCTGGAACTGTACTTCGTGGAACGCCGCGGACAGCCCCTTCATCCGGGGCACCGCGGAATCCCGAAAGGTAATACGGGCTTCGTCGCCGCGCACAAGGATGCCCTCGATGCCCAGCGCGCCACCCACGATGCGCAGGAGGGACATCGCCAGCATGGCCTCCGCCTGGGCCGGCACCGGCCCGAAGCGATCCCGGATCTCCGCGCGGAGCGCTTCCACCTCCTCGGGCTTCGTGAAACGGGCCATCCGCTTGTACACGTCGAGCTTGGATTCCTGCGACTCCATGTAGTCGTCCGGCAGATAGGCGGGCAGATCCATCGAGACATCCGCCGGCTGTGGCGGCGGGGCGCTCTCGCCCCGCATCAACCGCTCGACGGTCTCCTCCAGCATTCGGAGGTAGAGATCGAATCCCACCGCGTGCACATGACCGGACTGCTCGGCCCCGAGCAGATTGCCCGCGCCGCGCATTTCCATGTCCTTGAGAGCGATCTTGTATCCCGCCCCCAGCTCCGTGTGGTGCTCCAGCACCTGCAGACGTCGCTCGGCGTCCGGATCCACACTGTCGGGGACGAGCAGGTAACAGTAGGCGCGCCGGTGCGAACGGCCCACGCGCCCACGGAGCTGGTAGAGCTGGGCGAGCCCGAGGTTGTCGGCCCGGTTCACGAACATCGTGTTGGCATTGGGCACATCCAGCCCGCTTTCGACGATGAGCGTGGAGACCAGCACATCGATCTCGCCAGCTACAAAGCGGTGCATGATGTCCTCCAGCTCGCGCTCCTTCATCTGACCGTGTGCTACTGCCACGCGTGCGCGCGGCATGATGCGGCGGATCCGGTCTGCATGCGCGATGATCGTCTCGATGCGATTGTGGACGAAGAACACCTGCCCGCCCCGATCGAGTTCCCGTGAGATCCCTTCGTCCAGCAGACCATCATCGTCGCCCGGCTCCACGAAAGTGAGCACCGGCGAGCGATCGCGCGGCGGCGTCTGCATGAGGGTCATGTCCCGCAGCCCGGCGAGCGACAGATGCAGCGTGCGCGGAATGGGCGTGGCGGTGAGCGTGAGTACATCGGTCTCGAGCTTGAGGTGCTTGAGACGCTCCTTGTGCTTCACGCCGAACCGATGCTCCTCATCCACGATGATCAGTCCAAGATCGGCGAACCTCACATCGGCGCTGAGCAGCCGGTGCGTGCCGATCACGATATCCACCTTCTTCTCGGCCAGCTCCACGAGCGTGGCCGTCTGCTCCTTCGCGGTCTGGAAGCGGCTCATCACCGCCACGCGAATCGGAAAGTCCGCGAGTCGCTCGGAGAAGGTGCGCGCGTGCTGATCAGCCAGAATCGTGGTGGGGACGAGCACCGCCACCTGCCGGCCGCTCTGCACCGCCTTGAAGGCAGCGCGCACGGCGATCTCGGTCTTGCCGTATCCCACATCACCCACGAGCAGGCGATCCATGGGACGCGTGCTCTCCATGTCGCTCTTCACGTCGGCTGTCGCCTTGCGTTGGTCCGGCGTGTCCTCGAACAGGAAGCTGCTCTCGAGCTGCCGTTGCCACGCGGTATCCGGCACATGCGCCGGACGAGACGAGACCTTGCGTCGTGCGTAGAGCTCCAGCAGTTCCACTGTCATCTCCTGAATCGCCGCCCGCGTGCGATCGCGTTGCTGCGCCCAACGTCGCCCTCCCAGGCGGTGCAGACGCGGCGGCGGATTCTCGGCATTCACGTCATCCGCCGCGCGATAGCGCTCGATCTGATCGATCCGGTACAGCGGGACGTTCAGCCGATCGCCCCCTTCGTACTCCACCACCGCCACTTCGACCGTACTCTGCCCCACGAAGATGGTCTCGATCCCGCGATAGATGCCGACGCCATGCTCCAGATGCACCACATAGTCGCCGAGCTTGAGCGCGAGAGAGTCCACCCCTCCGCTCACGTAGCGCCGAGAACGACGAACGCGCCGCTCGCGGCGGAAGATCTCGTGGTCCGTGAGCACGCGCTGACCCATCTCACGATCGCCAACAGGCACCACCCACCCGCCCCCGAGCGAGCCGACCACCAGTGCGGCGGGTGAAGGATCGCGGGAGTCCTCGTTCAGCAGTTCATCGAGGCGCTCGCACTGTCCCTCGTTGTCGCTGAGCACGATAGTCGGTACGCCATCGCGTACCAGTCGACGCAGGCGGCGGATGTCGCGATCGATGGGCTCGGGGGCGCGAAGTGGAAACACCACATCCGCGTGCTCCGCCGTGGCATCCACCAGCCGGATGGTTCCGAACTCCTGCATCCGGCGGGCCGTGACATCCGGCTCGACGAACAGCTCGGCGCGCCCGTCCACGTCCTCGCCCCGGCGGCGTGCCAGCTCGAGATGGTGCTCTGCCTCTTCCCACGTCCGGCGCAGTTCCGGCACCAGGTGCGCACCGACGGGATGCAGCATGAGCGTGTCCGGCGGAAAGAGCGCGACGATCGAGAGCCGCTCGCCAGCCGACGCGTCGTCATCGTCGCGCACGAGGCCGTCGACGGGGAGCACCACTGCGAGCTCCACGGCGCGCGTGGACCGTTGGGTGGACAGTTCGAAGTGCCGCAGATCCGTCACCTCGTCGCCCCAGAACTCCAGGCGCACCGGATCGGTCATGCCGAACGAATACACATCCAGGATGCCGCCACGCAGCGAGAACTGTGCGACATCCTCCACCATCGGGACGCGCTCGAATCCGATCCGCTCCAGGTGCGCCGCGAGTTCGCGTGGCCTGCGCACGTCACCCTTTCGCAGTTCCAGCCGCAGCTCGGCCAGCGCGCGCGGCAACCGGGTGCGTTCCAGCAGCGCACGCGGCGTCGTGAGCAGCACGCGCACCTCTCCGCGGCCGAGACGTTCCAGCGTCTCCACCCGCTCGCCAGCCACCTCCACATGGGGCTCGGCTTCACCAAAGCCCTCGCGGGGCGGGTAGAGCGCCACCGGCGTTTCGTCCAGGAGCGTATGGAGATCGGCGAGCCAGCGTTCGGCCTGCGGCACTCCATCCGCCACGATCACCATGAAGCGCGTGGGCAGGCGGCGTGCGAGTGCCGCAGCGAGCGCGGCGTCCGATGAGCCGGGCAGCCCGCTCACGTGCAGCGCATGACCGGGTTCAGGCAGGGTATTGAAGACTCGCGTGAACGCCGGAAGGCGTTCGATCGCGTCGAGCAGGCTGGGAAGTGACACTACGGGACGGTTGTACGGGTGGGACGAACGACGAACATTTCGGCGAGCAGCAGCAGTGATGCAATCACGAGCAGGGGCAGGAGCAGTGGCCGGGCCCTGCCTCCAGCATACACGGACGCAGCCCAGCGCGACGCATTGCCCGTCGCGTTGCCGTGCGACGACAGGCGTGCGGCGAGCGTTGCAGCAGTGAACCGGTCGAGGCTGTTCTCGGCGGAATCCGCCTGTACCACCACCGCGCCGGTGCGGCGCCCGCGGGTGCGCACGAACCACACCCCGCGCGCACCGGGCAGTCGCGTACCTGCGGTCACGGGTGTGACGATCCCGTCGGGCGCTTCAAGCGAGTCGGCTGCGTCCGGGAGGTGCAGGAGACTTCTCGGCGAGCGCGCGAGCGGAGCGCGAAGGTCGCCTGGCGCGGCTGCCGCGCGCGCGATGAGCGCATCTGCGAGCCATGGCAGAAACTGCGCGCGTACCGGAAGATTCGTTGCAGCCGGATCGAGGGGCGATGCCACGAGCACCCATCGCTCGCCAGCCACAATCCACGGAGCATCACCCGCGGTGGAGACGGTGTCCGACCGGCCGCCAGTGCGCTGCAGTTCGTACCGCTGCTGCACGAGCGCCCCGTCTGCGAGTCCACCGCGCACCGTCCACCGCCCGCTCACGGCGGCTCCGAAGCGCCAGGGAATTCCCAGCCGCACCAGTGTGCGATTGGCTGCCCCGATGTCCAGGGGGTTCACGGGTGCGGTGAGCAGCGCGGGCAGCGCATCGACATCCTGTGCCGCGCCCACTGTCACGGGTGTTCGGGGATCTCGCGCGAGTGTACCGGCGGAGGTGAGCGTCGCGATGGCGGCCTCCACGAACGGACCAGCCGAGGGCCGCGTGATGCCGGCCGGCGCGTCCCCGATCCACACCGCTGCATACCGCTGATCATCCGCGACATACGCATCCGGCGGCAGATCGAGTCGCAGCGCGTGCCATCCACGCTCCGTGGCCATGGCGCGCAGCGTCAGTGGCCCGCTGCCGGGGGCGATCGTGCGCGCGATCGTCCGATCGTCGATCGAGAGTCGCACGGGAACACTGTCCGGCGAACGAATGCCGGCGTCCACCGCCCCTGCCGGAGACCACCGCGCGGGTGACGCGGCCAGCGCAACGATTGACCGATTGGGCGGCGCCGGCGCGTCCGGTGCAAATAGCTGCAGGGGGCGCGAGGTGCGGATCGCCGCGCTCCATGCCGATCGCTGCGCATCGGTAGCGATCGCGAGCAGTCGCGCAGGCAGTTCAGCGCCGGCCACGAGGCCGTCAGCGATCACGAGCGCGCGAGAGAGATCTCCGCCGTCGGCCAGCGGTTGCGTTGCGGCCAACTCGTCAAGCAACTGGGAGGCGCTGCCCGCGCGCACGCGGCCGTCTGCCGTCACGAGCCAGAGCCGGTCGGCGGACGTGGCCTGCGCGAGCGCACCGCGAACGGCGTCTCGCAGTCTCATGAACTCGGCAATCCCGTCGCGAACCGCGGTGGTGGAGAGGGAGTTGTCCAGCACGATCGCCAGCGCCACGGGCGCATGTCCCACACCGGCGACGCCAGCGATCGGGCGGGCGGCCGCCGCGGCGATCGCGAGCACGAGCAGGACACGGAGCACCATCAGCAGCAGATTCGACACGCGCAGAGACCGGCTATGCTCACGCTCGGCGCGTTCCAGATATCGCGTGGCCGGAAAGTCTCGCCGCGCGAGTGTGCGCCGCCGCCACAGGTGCAGCAGCAGCGGAACCGCCGCGGCGAGGCCGGCCAGCAGGTACAGGGGAGCGAGGAAGTTCACGGATGCCGTTGTCGTGCAGCGAACAGCTCGCGCAGCGGCTCGGCGAAGGGCGCCGCGGTGGACACCACGGCGTACGAGGCGCCGAGCGCACCGAGGGCGGTCCGCCATTCCTCGAGCACGCGGTCGATGGTCGCGGCGTACGCGGATCGCACGACGCTGGCTGTCGCCACCACCGACTGGCCCGATTCCGGATCGACGTAGGTCGCGTCGCCGGCGAGGGAGAACTCGCGCTCGGCGGGGTCCATCACGTGGAGCACCACGATGTCGTGTCCTGCGGCCCGCATACCTCGCAGCGCGGCGATCACGGGCTCCACGTCCACCAGCAGATCGCTGATCAATACCAAGAGGCCACGTCGGGGGACCAGGCGCGCGGCCTGCTGGAGTGCCGTGACCAGATCGGACGCGTGTCCGCCCCCGGGCTCCCCGAGCGCTCCCACCAGCTGACGCCACTGCGTGCTTCGGGAACGGGGCGGGATGCTGGTGCGCACCGCGTCGTCGATGCGGATGAGCCCCACCGCGTCGCGCTGTCGCAGCAGCAGCAGTGCGATGGCGGCGGCCAGATGCTCGGCGTACGACCGCTTGGTGAGGAGGGTGGGGCTGCTGCGCCATTCCATGGAGCGGCTGACGTCGAGCACGATCGTGGCGCGGAGGTTGGTCTCCTCCTCGTACTGCTTCACCACCCAGCGATCGGCGCGGGCGGCGATGCGCCAGTCCACGTAGCGCAGATCATCGCCTGGCTGATAGGGACGGTACTCCGCGAACTCCACCGAAAATCCCTTGCGGGGAGAGCGGTGGAGCCCACTCAGAAATCCATCGACGATCCAGCGGGCGACGAGCTCGAGGCGGCCCAGTTCCGCCAGCACGGCGGGGTCCACGAGTTCGGCGCGCGGCGCGCGAGACGCTTGCATAGACGGGCGAAAGGTAGCGGGCGGCGGGCAATGGAGGAGCGGGAGTCTCTGGGAGCGCGCCGGGCACCCTTGCGCGCCAGGGAGGGACATTGAAGACTGTATACAATCACCAACACTGAGGATAGCCGCGCATGCCACGGACCAGCCGACACCTCCCCGCACTGCTCGTGACGTTCGCGCTCGCCGGCTGTGCGTCGTTCCCCGGCCGCCGCGAATCCGAGCCGCCGCGCAACGTGGTGATCGTCCACGACGACACGCAGGGGAGTGATGGTCCCTCGGCCCCTCTGTCAGTGCCAGACGAGGCACCACAATCCGACGTGCTGCTCGGCGCGGCGCGGCTCGTGGCCAACGATGGCCGCTGGGATCACCGGGACGACTATGGCCTGGGGTTCGGTTGGTACGCTGGCGGCTGCGGACTGGGCATCACGCGGCGCGGGAGCCCGCTCGACGAGCCTGCACTGCCGCTGGCGGTCACTTCAATCCGCCCGGTGGGGAGCTGGGTGTTCGTCGGCATCGCGCTGGGGGGCGACGCCGTGATGCCGGTGCTGTACGCGGGGGACTGTGGCTCCCGCGCCTTCGAGGGGGGCGCCGCGGCGCGGATCGCCCGCCTGGCGCCGGAGATCACCGGGCGCGACACCTCCATTCTCTTCACCACCGCCCGGGCGCGCGATCCAAGGGCGAGCGTGGCGACAGCGGTGCTCGGCGCCGTGCTCGGCCAATTCAGCGGCCGTCATGAGGGCGATACGCCGCGTGCTGCCGAGCCGCGTACCGCACAGCCGCGCAGCGCGCAGCCATCTAGCGCGCCGGCGACGACCTCCGCGGAGCCGGCCGCCGAGCCGAAGGCCGAGCCGCGCAAAGCGCGTGCGTCCGACGACGAGCGGCCTGCTGCGGCGCCGGCGCCCGCAGCGTGGGGTGCGGGCAAGGCACGCGGGGCAAGCCCTCGTATCTGAGTCTGGTGCGGCATGGTAAAACCCATGCCGCGATACCGACGGCGGCGGCCCTGCGAGGAGACGACTCGCTATATTGAAAGGCTGTACACAGTTCCGTCCCCTTTCAACACCGCCGTGAAGCTCGATCACATCCGCAACTTCTGCATCGTCGCCCACATCGATCACGGCAAATCGACGCTGGCCGACCGTCTCATCGAGGAGACGGGGATGCTGCAGAAGCGGGAAATGAAAGCCCAGGTGCTGGATACGCTCGATCTGGAGCGCGAGCGGGGCATCACGATCAAGCTGAACGCCGTGCGCATGACCTACTCGGCCAGGGACGGTCAGGACTACGAGCTGAACCTGATCGACACGCCAGGGCATGTGGATTTCACGTACGAGGTGTCGCGCTCGCTGGCGGCGTGCGAGGGGGCCATCCTGGTGGTGGACGCGTCGCAGGGGATTCAGGCGCAGACTCTCTCGAACCTCTTCCTGGCCATGGATGCCGGGCTCGAGATCATCCCCATCCTGAACAAGATCGACCTGCCGGGCGCCGAGCCTGAGCGACGGGCCCAGGAGGTCTCCGACCTGCTCGGGGTGGATCCGGACGAGATCCTGCGCGTGAGCGCGAAGGCGGGTATCGGCATCCGCGACCTGCTCGAGGCGGTGGTGGAGAAGGTTCCGGCGCCAGTCGGCGATGCCAACGCGCCGCTGCGCGCCCTGATCTACGACTCGTACTACGACAAGTATCGCGGCGCGATCCCGAGCGTGCGCGTGGTGGACGGCGTGCTGCGGAAGGGAACGAAGATCACCTTCGGAGCGTCAGAATCCGTGTACGAAGTGGATGAGGTGGGCTACAACCAGCTGCGCCAGGTGCAGACCGACTCGCTCGGACCGGGCGAGGTGGGCTACGTGGTGGCCAGCGTGCGCTCGGTGAGCGAGACGCGGGCGGGCGACACCATCTTCGACGCGAACAACCGCGCGAGCGAAGCGCTCCCTGGATACCAGGAGGTGCGCAGCTTCGTGTTCGCCGGCATGTACCCCACGGACACACAGCAGTACGAAACGCTGCGCGACGCGCTCGAGAAGCTCAAGCTCAACGACTCGTCGCTCAACTACCAGCCCGAGACCTCCACGGCGCTCGGCTTCGGCTTCCGCTGCGGCTTTCTTGGCCTGCTGCACATGGAGATCGTCCAGGAGCGGCTCACGCGCGAGTTCGACCTGGATCTTGTGCAGACCGTGCCGAGTGTGGAGTACAAGGTGTACCGCACGGACGGGACGATGGAGCTGGTGGAGAACCCCGCGCTCATGCCCAACAGCGCGGTGGTGGACTACATCGAGGAGCCGTATGTGAAGGCGCGCATCATGGCGCCCGCCGATTACATCGGCCCGATCATGACGCTCGGAAACGAGCGGCGTGGCGTATACAAGAACATGACGTATCTGGACACGGCGCGTGTCGAGTTCGATTGGGAGTTCCCGCTCGGCGAGATCATCCTGGACTTCTTCGATCGGCTCAAGTCGATCAGCCGCGGCTACGCGTCGCTCGATTACGAGATGCTCGAGTACCGCGCGAGCGACCTGGTGCGCCTCGACATGCTGATCAACGGCGAGTCGATCGACGCGTTCAGCGTCATCTGCCACACCGACAAGGCGTACGATTGGGGCCGCAAGATCGCCGACAAGCTGAAGGAGCTGATTCCGCGGCAGCTGTTCGAGGTGATCATTCAGGCGGCAATCGGAACGAAGGTGATCGCGCGCCAGACGGTGAAGGCCGTGAGAAAGGACGTGCTGGCCAAGTGCTACGGCGGCGACATCAGCCGCAAGCGCAAGCTTCTGGAGAAGCAGAAGGAGGGCAAGAAGCGGATGAAGCAGGTGGGCTCCGTGGAGATTCCGCAGGAAGCCTTCCTGGCCGTGCTGCAGGTCGACTAGTCAGTCGATGAGCGCGTCGCTCGTCGTCCAGACCTCGTTCATCGGCGACACGGTGCTCACCACGCCGCTCCTCGCGCAACTCGCAAGACGCGGCCCGGTGGACGTGGTGGTCACTCCGCAGTCGGCAGCGTTGCTCGCCGGCCATCCGGCGGTGCGCGCGCTGGTGGTGTACGACAAGCGGGGGGCCGATCGCGGGGTACGCGGCCTCTGGCGCGTGGCGCGACAGCTGCGCGCGGCGCAGTACGAAACGGCGTTTCTGGCGCAGGGTTCGTGGCGCAGTGCGGCCCTCGCGTTGCTGGCGGGGATCGGCGAGCGTGTGGGCTTCGCCTCGTCCGCCGGCCGGCTGCTGTACACCAAGCGCGTTCCGTATCGCGACGATCTGCATCACGCGGCGCGGTTGCTCCTGCTGGCGCGGCCGAACGGACGCGAACCGTCCACCGACGAGTTGCGTCCCATGCTCGCGCCCGGCGCCGCGGAACAGGCGGCGGTGAATGCCCTCCTGGGCGAATGCCGTCCGGACGACCGCCGCATGATCGCCCTGGCGCCGGGCAGCGTGTGGGGCACCAAGCGATGGCCGTATTATCCCGAACTCGCGGCAATGCTGGCGGAGGAGTTTCGCGTGGTCGTGATCGGAAGCGAGACAGATGTGGACCTCGCGCGGAGCATCCAGCAACAGCACCCCGGCGCCATCGATGCCACGGGGCGGTTGTCCCTGCTGGAGAGCGCCGAGTTGATCCGGCGGTGCGCCGCGCTGGTGACGAACGACTCGGCGCCGCTGCATCTTGCCTCTGCCGTGAACACACCTTCGTTGGCGATCTTCGGTCCGACGGTGCCGGACTTCGGGTTCGGCCCCCTTGCCACTCGTGCCGATGTGGCCGGTGTCGATGCCCTGCCCTGCCGGCCGTGCGATCGTCACGGGCCGGCGCGGTGTCCGCTCGGGCATCATCGCTGCATGCGGGATGTCACTGCGGCCGATGTTGCGGCGCGCCTCAGACAGCTTCTCTTACCGGATGCGTCCGCATGACTACGGCCTCTCGTCAGCGCTACATCATCGGCGTCGATCTCGGCGGAACCAACATCGCGGTGGGGGCACTCAGCGAGGATGGGGCGACGCATTTGCCCATGCGCCAGGTCCCGACCAATGCCGCCATCGGCGACGACGGAGTGGCGGAGCGCATCGTGGACCTCGTGAACGAAGTCATTACGGCTGCGATGACCGATCACGGTGCGCAACGGGACGATTTCATCGGGGTGGGCGTGGGCGCGCCAGGTCCGCTGGACCGCGAGCGCGGCATCGTACTGGTGGCACCCAATCTCGGCTGGACCGATTTTCCGTTGCGCGACCGCATCGGTGATCGGCTTGGCCTGCACACGACGCTGGACAACGACGCGAACTGCGCGACGTTCGGTGAGTGGTGGCAGGGCGCGGCGCGCGGTGGCCGAAACGTGGTGGGGCTCACGATCGGCACCGGTATTGGCGGTGGGCTGATCCTCAATGGCGCGCTCTTTCACGGCGCCAGCGACATGGCGGGCGAGATCGGACACACCACCATCGATCTGAACGGGCGCCACTGCAAGTGCGGCAACTACGGATGCCTTGAGGCATACGCCTCCGGACCCGCCATTGCGACCCGCGCCCGCGAGATGCTGGTGCGCGAGGAAGGTGAATCGGTAATCCCCTCGCTCGTGGAAGGACAGCTGGACCAGATCACGGCGCAGACGGTCTACGACGCGGCGAAGCAGGGCGACAGCGTCGCGCTCGAAATCGTGCGCGATACCGCCAAGTATCTGGGCGCGGGGATTGCGAATCTGCTGAACATCTTCAACCCCGATGTCGTGGTGGTGGCGGGCGGAGTCACGGCGGCGGGCGACGCGCTGTTCGTCCCGCTGCGGCAGGAAGTGCGGCGACGCGCCTTCAGCCCTGCAGTGAACGCCGCGAGGATCGTGGCGGGCTCCCTTCCTGGCTCGGCGGGCGTGGTGGGCGCGGTGGCGAGTTTCAAGCAGCAGCATCTCGGCGGCGTGTGACCGAGGACCTCGCGCATCACGCGCCGGCGGCTGCGCCGGCGCGAAAGCGTCGCATGGGCGTGATCGGCACCTTCGTATGGGATGTGATCCACGGTCGCGACGTGCGGACCGGCCCCGTGGAGGAGTGGGGCGGCATCACGTACACCCTCAGCGGCCTTGATGCAGCGCTGCCCGACGACTGGGAGATCGTGCCGATTCTCAAGGTCGGGTACGATCTGGCGGAACCGGCGCGCCGGTACATCAGGACATTGCGCCGCATGGCGCCCGAGGCAGCGCTCATCGAGGTTCCGTACCCCGGACATCGGGTGGAGCTGCGCTATCTGGACGACGAGCGACGCACGGAGGTGCTCACAGGAGGCATTCCTGGCTGGAGCTGGGCGGGCCTCAAGCCGCTGCTCGACGATGCCCGTCTGGATGCCCTGTACGTGAATTTCCTGAGCGGGTGGGAACTCGACCTGGAAACCGCGCAGCTGCTCCGCCAGTATTTCGCTGGGCCGATCCACTGTGACCTGCACATGAAGGTGATGGCGGTGCAACCCGACGGGCTGCGGACACCGCAACCCCTGCCCAACGTGGCGGAATGGTGCGGCTGCTTCGACTTTCTCCAGATGAACGAGGACGAGCTCGCCATCGTGGCTCCCGATTCACTGAGCCTGGCCGCCACCGCGATGGCCGCGGGGGTCTCGTGCCTGCTGATCACCTTGGGCAAGCGGGGAGCCGCATATGTGGCTGCTCCCGGATTCGACACGATTTGTGATATTCCTCTTCGCACGGCGCTGGCCACTGCGCCGCGGGGTGGCCGGAGCGTCCCCGGCGCCGTGCGCAGCGGACTCGTGCCCGCCGAGCTCGCCGACGAGGGCGGCGATCCTACAGGATGTGGAGATGTGTGGGGCGCAACCCATTTCTCACGGATGGTCGCGGGTGATATGTTGAGCGACGCCCTGGCCGCAGCCGCCCGTGCCGCCGCACGCAATGTCGGGCATCGCGGGGCCAGTGGCCTCGCATCCTACCTCCGCGGAGAAATCAGCCTCACGTGACCAGCGTCATCACGGTACCTCCCTCGCTCGACGAGCACAGCTTCGAGCAGGTGGTGGACCAGCTGCAGGGCGTGGCCCCAGATGCGCGGCTCCTCGTGGATGCGCGACACACGCGCTGGGCGTCGCCCTACGGCCTCACCGCGCTGCTCGCACTGGGACAGACGCGAGAGGAACGCCCCACGCTAGCGGTTCCGGAGTTCGATGACACCGCGTCATACTGGGCGCGCACGGCTTTCTTCCAGCACGCGGACGGCCTCTTCGACCTGCGAGGCACGGTGCCGAAGGTGAAAGGCGGTGAGACCACCGTCCTCCTGGAGATCACGCCCGTGGTGGGCAGTGAGGATGTCCATGAGGTCGTGGGCCGCATCCAGCAGAAGGCGCAGCAGATCCTGCAGCGCGAGCTCAGGATCGACGCAAAGGCCACGGTGGGCTTCGCCATGACGCTCTCCGAGATCTGTCAGAACATCGTTGAGCACGCCGGCCGAGGGGGGTGGGTGGGCGTGCAGGCCTACACGTACAAGAAGCGGCCCCCGTTTCGCCGCGTGGTGGTGATCGCCGTGTGTGATGCAGGGCTCGGCTTCCGGCAGTCGCTCGAGAGCGCGCCTGGGCGAGTGCGAAACGATCGGTGGGACGACGCGGCGGCGCTGGAGGAGGCTGTGATCCGCGGTGTGAGCCGCTTTCGCGATCCGGGCCGCGGGCAAGGACTCGCTGGCGTGCGACGCTATATCGGCCGCTGGGACGGCAAGGTGAGCGTGCGCAGCGGAACGGCCAGGATCGCCATCGTCCCGCCGTGGGACGACGATGTTCCTCTCCTCGAGAAGCTGGCGCCCTTTCCGGGCTCTCAGGTTCAAGTCACTATTCCAGAGCGGGTCACCGGGGCCCTGCGATGATGATGCATATCGACGTAAGCTCGGTACTGCGACAGACGCTGTCGTGCGAGCTGTATTCCAACCTCGTCACGCGACCCACCGGCGCTGCCGTACGGACGCAGATCGAGGCGCTGCTCGCGGATGCCCGCGAGCGCTCCCTCACGGTCATCGATTTCTCGCATGTGGGGATGATCGATTTCTCGTGCGCGGACGAGGTCGTGGCCAAGCTGCTGCTGCGGTACGTGGCCGCGGAGCGTGACAGTCGCGAGGCGTATTTCCTCTTTCGCGGGGTCACTGACGATCACTGGGACGCCATCGAGGCCGTGCTGGAGCGGCACGGCCTGGCCCTCGTGATGGAGACCGGAGACGGGGCGCGCATTGTCGGGATGGTGAACGAGGGCGAGCGATCAGCCTGGGAGAAGGTGCTCGAGCTCGGGCGCGCAGGCGCGGCTGACGTGGCGACGGCGCTCGGTACGCGCGCCGATGACTGCGCGCGGTTGCTGGAGGGGCTTCATCGTCGGCGGCTGCTCATGCGTCTCGGGGACGGATATGTCGCCGTTGGAGGCATGGACGAGTTGCATGCCTGAGGACGCGCGCAACCGCCTGATGCGCGTGGTGTCGTTTGTCGGGACCCGGGCGACGGATCCGGAGCGTGGTCCTCAGGTGACGATGTGTTCCGAGGACGCACGATCCCGCCTGCTGGTGGACGGGGAGCTGGCGTGGGTCTACGGTCCTCGGCGGCAGGATCTCGCGGTGGTACGGGTGGACGAGACGATGCGGCGCGGAGACATCGGACTGCGCGATGTAGCCGGCGCGTCACCATCCGAGCTGGTACGCGTCATCAAACCGGACCTCGATTCGCACACGCGTCGCGGCCACTTCGCCTGATTCGCGCCGAGAGTTGCCTGTGACCCCAGCACGCCGAACCCCACCGCATTCGTTCGCGACCGTCGCCGTGCACGGCGGTGAGCCGCCGCATGCGGCCGGCGATCCGGTGGTCACGCCGCTCTACCAGAGCGTGAACTTCGTGCAGGATCCCGGCCCCGGGAGCGAGCTTCGCTATCCGCGCTACGGCAACGCGCCGAACGCGGAGATCGTGCAACGCCGCCTCGCCGCGCTCGAAGGGGCGGAAGCCTGCCTGCTCACGGCGAGCGGTATGGGCGCGACGGCGTGTGCGCTGCTCGCGCTGCTGCGGCCCGGAGACCATCTCCTGGCCTCGCGGTACCTCTACGGAGGCACCCACCGGCTGCTCACCGAGGAGTTCGCGACGCTGGGAATCGAGGTGACGCTCGTGGATCCCTACGAAAATCGTGCGTGGCGGAAGCGACTTCGAAAGGAGACGCGTGCCGTCTTTCTCGAATCGCCGGTGAATCCCACCTGCCGGCTCATCGATCTGCGTCCCGTGAGCTACCTCACCCGCGAGATCGGCCTGGCGCTCGTGGTGGATTCCACCTTTGCCAGTCCGGTGAATCTGCGCCCCATCGAGCACGGAGCCGATGTGGTGATCCACTCCACCACCAAGTTCCTGAACGGGCATCACGATGCCCTCGGGGGGGCGGTGCTGGGCTCCGCTCCCTACGTGGAGGAAGTCCGGCAGAAGATGATGATGTGGGGACAGGCGCCCGACCCGTTTGCCTGCTGGCTGCTGGACCGTGGGCTCAAGACGCTCGACGTCCGAGTGCGCCGGCAGAACGCGAACACTGCGCGCATCGCCCTGTGGGCAAGCGACCGGAAGGGTGTTCGCGCCGTGCACTATCCGGGGCTCGCGAGCCATCCCGATCACGAGGTGGCGCAGGATCAGATGCCGTCGTTCGGAGCGATGCTCGGACTGGAGCTCGCGGGCGGCGTGCGGTCGACGACGCGGTTCCTGCGGCGCCTGCGACTCATCAGGCCCGCACCCAGCCTTGGCGGGGTAGATACGCTGGTGAGCGAGCCGCGCTATAGCTCGCACACCCATCTGAGCCCGGAGGAACGCGCGCGCATCGGCAGTCCCGACGGTTTCCTGCGATTCAGCATCGGGATCGGAGACCCCGACGATCTCATCGCCGACCTCGAACACGCACTCACGTCATGAGCGACCTGCTGACATCGTCCTCCCTGCCTGTGCCGGAGCGCCGCCGGATCGAGCGCCGCGGCAATTCCCGCATCG
>JBBSVF010000028.1:0-17874 GCA_038233745.1 Gemmatimonadales bacterium | reverse complement strand
GCGGCGCTTTCGCGACGGGAGCATCGACGTGCTCGTGGCCACCACCGTGATCGAGGTGGGCATCGATGTGCCGAATGCCACCGTCATGCTCATCGAGCATCCCGAGCGGTTCGGACTCTCGCAGCTTCATCAGCTGCGCGGGCGTGTGGGACGCGGCGCGGAACAGTCGTGGTGTATCCTGCTGGGGGACGTCGGCCCTGACACCCGGCAGCGGCTCGACATCTTCGTGGCCACCGACGACGGCTTCGAGATCGCTCGCGCCGACCTGATGCACCGCGGCATGGGGGATCTCTTCGGCGAGCGTCAGAGCGGCGTGCCTGCCTTCCGCATTGCCGACCCGTTGCGCGACGAGTTGCTGAACGAGCGGGCGCGCGAAACCGCGGAAGTCATTCTCGCGAGTGATCCCGCACTCGAGACGCCGGGGAATGTCGGCCTGCGCCGAATCCTCCGCGAACGCTATTCGCGTTCGCTCGAGCTCTTCACGGTGGGTTGATCCCCTTCAGGGTTTCGGCGGGGCCAGCCGGCGACGAATGCGTTCGAGCTCCGCGTTCGCCTTGGCCAGTTCGTCCTTCACGCGAGACAGTTCCTCGTCCTTCGCCCTGAGGTCACTGGCGGTTACGCCGTCGCCCCGCGATGACGTCTGCGCTGGCTCGCGCGGCGCAGCAGGGCGTGCGTCCATGGCCGTAGCCACGCGGCGCAGTACCACGGCATCGCTGCGATGCGTGCCGCCACCGGCGGCGAGATAGGCGTCGAGGAGCACACCAGCATCCCGCGCGGTGGCCACCTGATTGGCGGGATCCAGCTTGTAGAGTGCGCGCAGGTAGATCGCGTCCACGGCCTGGATCGTTCCCGGGTAGCGGGTGGCGAAATCGAGAAGACCTTTGTCCGCGCTGGCATATCGCCCAGCACTCGCGTCATCGGCGGCTGCCGCGAATGCGGACATGTACTCCATGCGCGCGGAATCCGCGGGGCTGAGCTGTGCCACATACCCGCGATTGCAGGCGCCTAGCGCGATCGCCGCGGCAAGCGCGAGGTGACGCAGCCGCATCACGACGCACCGCCGGCGAACGCGGCATGATGCGGGCCCGTCCGGCGGCGCTCCCGCACCACGCGCGGCAGAAGAATGTTGAAGGTGGTGCCCACCCCCACCTCGCTCTCGCAGCTGATCGATCCCTGATGCGCTTCCACGATTTCCTTGGCGATGGCCAACCCCAGTCCTGTCCCCTTTGCCGATGCGGACTTCTGGTTGTTGGCCTGGTAGAACTTCTCGAACACATGCGGAAGCTGCGCCGCGGGAATGCCGGCGCCGCTGTCACGGACCTCGATGCACACTCCGTCCTCGTGCGGTCCTGCGGTGAGCGTCACCGAGCCGCCGGCGGGTGTGAACTTGAAGGCATTGGAGAGCAGGTTCCCCGTCACCTCGTTCATGCGTTCGGGGTCCCAGAGCACCTCCTCCAACAGCGCGATGCGCCGGATCACCCGGAATTCCACGCCTCGCTGCACGGCCAGCACGTGAAAGGTGCCCTCCAGCTCGTCCAGCATCGTGGAAAGGCGGATCGCGCGCGGCTCGATCCGGCCACCACCGGCTTCGAACCGGCTCACGTCCAGGAGCTGTCCCGCCAGCCGCGCGAGTGTACGGGCCTGCGTCTGGATCGTGCGCGCAATGGGCACCTGCTGCTCCGTAAGCGGGCCGTACACGCCATCCTGCATGAGCTGGAGATACCCGAGGATCACATTGATCGGGGTCTTGAGCTCGTGCGACGCGATCGACACGAACTCCGCCTTCAGCTTGTCGAGCTCCGCCAGCTGTCGGCTCATCTCCACGAAGCTGGTGGCGAGACGTCCGAACTCGTCGCGGCGGTTCACGTCGTAATGCAGCGTGTGCTGCAGCTCACCATCCGCCACCGCACGCATGCCTTGCTCGAGTTCACGAACGGGGCGGCTGATGGAGCGCGTGAGCCAGAACGCGACCAGCGCGGCCACCGCGAGCGCCACGGCCAGCGAGAGCAGAGAAAGCTGCTCAGCCTGCGTGAGGCCATCCTCCGCGTGCAGCACCCGCGCTTCGGTGCGGGCCCGGAGTGCGCGCTCCACCGGCGCCAGTTCGCGCTCTGCCGCCTTGAGGGCGGGAGCGATGGTGTTCTGCGACAGGGAGTCTGCCACGTCCATCTCGCCGGTGCTCACGGCGAGGTATTCGGCATCCGTCGCCGGCTTGATGGCATCGAGATCCAGTCCGATGCGATAGGCGCCGCTGTCCACGCCGAAGCGCGCCAGCGAGTCCGCGAGCGCGCCCGCCCGCACCAGGGCGTGCTGCAGCTCCACGTGCACGGTGTCGGTCTTCACCACCGCCACTGCGACCTCGCGCGCCCGAACGTCCGCGATGGCATCGCGAAGCCGGCCGAGGATGAGCGACGCCTGAAACTCGTTCTCGCGAAGCGCCGTGATGTCGGAGTGCAGCCGCTGCATCGAACGGTGCGCCACGATCAGCGGCACAATCAGCACGAAGGCAATCACGACGAGGCCGAGGGCGAGCCTCGTGCGCAGAGTCATTCGACGGTGAGCGGTAAAGGGGGCGGCATGGCGGTCACGGGCGTCTCGCGTCCCGGCCCTTTGCGGGGCAGAGGTCCGGTTGTACCATTGAAGGTTCTATAGCAGATCTGTCCCGCTGCCAGTGGCAGCAGGTGATCACCACGTGATTCTAGGCACGGCGCGCACCTCGCGCCACTCGTCGCTCTCCCGCAAGATGTCACAGCTTCCCTTCGTTCGCCTTTCCGAGCTCGCGGCCAGCGCCGGCTCCCGCGTTGTCGTACGTGCCTGGGTCACCCACGTCCGCTCGTCCGGCAAGATTGCCTTCGCCGTCCTGCGCGACGGCACGGGCATCTGCCAGACAGTCTTCGTGAAGTCCCAGCTCCCCGAGGAAGTGTGGGCCCGCTTCTCCGAACTCACCACCGAAACCTCCGTGGAAATCGAGGGCGAGGCGAAGGTAGAACCCCGTGCGCCCGGCGGAGCGGAGATCGCCGTGACGAACCTGGTGATCGTCGGCCCGTCGCCCGCCGACTACCCCATACAGCCAAAGGAGCACGGCGTCGACTTCCTGCTGGACAATCGCCACTTCTGGCTCCGCTCCCCGCGACAGCGGGCCATCGCGATGGTGCGGAACGAGGTGGAGCAGGCGATCCACGACTTCTTCTATGAGCGCGGCTTCCTGCGCGTGGACACGCCGATCCTCACCGCGGCCATTGGCGAGCGCGCGGGCCTCTTCGCGACCGAATACTTCGAGGAGGGCAACGCCTATCTGGCGCAGACGGGGCAGCTCTACGGCGAGGCCGCTGCGGCCGCCTTCGGAAAGATCTACACCTTCGGCCCAACTTTCCGCGCAGAAAAATCCAAGACCCGCCGGCACCTCACCGAGTTCTGGATGATCGAACCCGAGGTGGCCTGGAACGATTCCGCCGCCAACATGCAGCTGCAGGAGGAGTTCGTCACCTTCCTGGTGCAGCGCGTGCTGGAGCGTCGCCGCACTGAGCTTGAGGAGCTCGGTCGCGACATCGCCCCGCTCGAGGCGGTGCAGGTGCCCTTCGTGCGCCTGGACTACACCGACGCCGTGGCACTGGTACAGCGCAAGGGCAGCTCCGCGGTGTGGGGTGACGACCTGGGCGCGGAAGACGAGGCACTGATCGTGGCGGACTATGATCGCCCGGTGTTCGTGATGAACTATCCGAAGGAGGCCAAGGCCTTCTACATGAAGGAGAACCCGGCCGATCCGCGCACGGTGCTCTGCAACGACTGTCTCGCACCGGAAGGATATGGCGAGATCATCGGCGGCTCGCAGCGGGAGGATGACTATGACAAGCTCGCGGCCCGGATCGAGTCGGAGGGCCTTCCCCGCGATGCATACGAGTGGTACCTGGACCTGCGCCGCTACGGCACTTTTACCCATGCCGGCTTCGGACTGGGCCTCGAGCGCACTGTCGCATGGATCTGCGGGGTGCAGCATATCCGCGAAGTCATTGCCTTTCCGCGCATGATGCATCGCCTGCGCCCCTGATCGCACGAGGCGGGGCGAGGCGACGCCGTTTACGCGCCCGCCTTCACCTCTTCCCACAACCCGTCGAGCACGTCCAGTCCCGCGCCTTGCAGCGGGATGCCTCGCTCGCGCGCCAACCGCTCCACGCCCTGGAAGCGCGACGCGAAGCGCACATTGGCCCGGTCCAGCGCCAGCGCGGGATGCACGGTCAGCTTGCGGCACAGATTCACCACGCTGAACAGCAGATCGCCCAGCTCCTCCTCCACCCGCGTCACGGCGCCACCCGCCTCCACCTCGGCGCGCACCTCGGCCAGCTCCTCCTCCACTTTCCGCGCGGGGCCCTCGGCGTCGGGCCAGTCAAACCCCACGCCGGCGGCGCGATCCTGCAGCCGCATGGCGCGATGCAGCGCGGGAAGATCCACCGGCAGGCCGTCGACGATACTTTCGCGCCGGCCAGCCTTCATCCCTTCCCAGCTCTGGCGCGCCCCCCCGCCGAACAGGTGCGGATGACGCGACCGCATCTTGGCGAGGAAACCTTCTGCCACGTCCGCGAAGTCGAATGCACCACGCTCCTCTGCCACGACGCTGTGGAAGAGGACCTGCAGCAACAGATCCCCGAGTTCCTCCCGAAGCTGCCGATCATCACCAGTGCGAATTGCGTCGTCCACCTCGAACGCTTCCTCGATCAGATAGGGGCGGAGCGACTCATGAGTCTGCACCCGGTCCCAGTCGCATCGCGCGCGCAGATCGCGCATCATCGCCAGCGTCTCGTTCAGCCCCGGCCTTTCTTGCATCGATATCCTCGCTCACGTATCTTCTTCGGACTGAACATGATAGCGCACGGCTCCGTCAGATGACACGTGCCTGGGTCGAGGTCGACTTGGAGGCGCTGTGCCGCAACGGGGCTGCCGTGGCGGCTCGCGCAGGCGTGCCCCTCCTGCCCATGGTGAAGGCCGACGGATACGGCCTCGGTGGGCTCCGCGTCGCCATGGCGCTGGAATCCCTCGATCCCTGGGGCTTCGGCGTCGCCACCGTGGCCGAAGGCGAGGAGCTGCGACGCGGGGGCATCACGCGCCCAGTGATGGTCTTCACGCCGATCCTGCGCACCGAGATCGACGCGCTGCGCCGAGCGGATCTCACACCGGCATTGGGCAGTGCAGCGGTGATCGAATCGTGGGCACGCACCGGTCGGCCCTGGCATCTCCAGATCGACACGGGGATGTCCCGCGCCGGCATGCTCTGGACGGATGTCGCGGCACACCGCGAGTTGCTCGGTCGTGCGATCCCGAGCGGCGTGTTCACGCACTTTCACTCGGCAGAGCTCCAGAATGGCTCGCGCGAGGAGCAGGAGCGCCGGTTCATGCACGCGCTGGACGCGCTCCCCGTGCGCCCCGCGCTCGTGCACTGCGAGAATGCCCCTGCAGTCGAGCGGCGTGCGGACTCGCCATGGAGCCTCTGTCGCCCCGGGCTCTTTCTCTACGGCGTGCCTGCGTTCGATGGTGGGCCGATGCAGCCCGAGCCGGTAGCACATCTCCGCGCGAGGATCGTGGAGCTGCGCACCGTCGCCGCCGGGGAGACGGTGAGCTATGACGCCACCTGGACTGCCGCCACGCCGAGCCGGATCGCCACAGTGCCGGTGGGGTACGCCGATGGATACCGGCGGCATCTCAGCAATCGGGGCGTTGCGCTGCTGCATGGGCAGCGCGTCCCGGTGGCGGGCCGCGTGACGATGGACATGACGATGCTGGATGTGACCGCCGTGAACGCCGAGCTGGGAGACGTGGTGACGATGCTCGGTCGCGATGGGTCGGAGCTGGTCACGGCCGGAGAACTGGCTGCCCTGGGCGAACTCTCGCCGTATGAGCTGCTCACCGGGCTACGGCAGCGCCTGCCGCGCCAGTACGACCGCGCGGGAACGGAGACCACGGTATGAGGCGGCGGGCAATCATCCTGGTGCTGGATGGAGTCGGTATTGGTGCGGCCCCGGATACCGCTGCCTATGGCGACGCGGGGAGCGACACACTGGGCAACGTGTCGAGGGCCGTGAATGGCCTTCGTCTGCCGAATCTCGAGCGCATGGGACTCGGCAACATCGCCACCGTGGTTGGCGTCGCCCCGGTGGAGCACGCGGACAGCGCCTTCGGGTCGATGTATCCGCGCTCGGCGGGGAAGGACAGCACCGCTGGCCACTGGGAAATCGCTGGCGTGTCGCTCGACCGCCCGTTCCCCACCTATCCCGATGGGTTTCCGTCCGACCTGCTGGACCGGTTCTCGGCGGCGACGGGTCGGGCGGTGATCGGGAATGTCCCGGCGAGCGGCACGGAGATCATCGCGCGGCTCGGCGATGACCAAGTGAACTCCGGCGCGTGGATCGTGTACACCTCGGCGGACAGTGTTTTCCAGATCGCCGCGCACGAGGACGTCGTGCCGCTGCCGGAGCTCTACGCGGCGTGTGAGGCGGCTCGCCGGATGCTCGTGGCGCCGCATGATGTGTCGCGTGTGATTGCGCGGCCATTCGTCGGCAGTTCCGGTGCCTACACGCGCACCGCGAATCGTCGCGACTACTCGGTGGAGCCGTCCAGTGAGACGCTGCTCGACGCACTGGCGGGGGCGGGCGTGCCGCGCACAGGAGTGGGCAAGGTGGACGATCTCTTCGCCGGTCGCGGTCTGCGAGCGCAACACACCGCGGACAACGCGGACGGTGTGGCCCGCATCCTGGAATGGCTGGCCGGATCGCAGGGTGGGCTCCTCTTTGCCAATCTGGTAGATTTCGATACGCTCTTCGGACACCGTGGGGATGCGCAGGGCTTCGCCGGCGCGCTGCAGGAGTTCGATGCTCATCTCCCCGCGCTGCGCGCGGCGCTTCGCGAGGACGATCTGCTTTTCATCACGGCTGACCACGGCAACGATCCCACCACTGGTTCCTCCGACCATGCACGCGAGCGCGTTCCACTGCTCGTATGCGGCGCAAGCGTTCGGCCGGTGAATCTCGGAGTCCGCGACACGTTCGCGGATCTGGGGGCGACGGTGGCCGAGTGGCTCAATATCAGCTTCCGCGGTGTCGGCACTTCATTTCTTCCCGAGCTGGAGCGCGGCCGATGAGCGACGGGCGGGAACTGCTGGAACCCGGCGCGCGGGTACAGAGCGAGCTGCGCGAGCGCGCGACGGCCGCAATGGAGTGCGCGTACGCGCCGTATTCGGGCTTTCGCGTGGGGGCGGCCCTTCTGGCCTCCGACGGAAGCATTACTGTAGGCTGCAATGTAGAAAATGCCGCGTACCCCGCCGGAATCTGCGCTGAGCGGGCGGCGGTGGCTGCGGCCGTCACCCGTGGGAACCGTGAGTTCCAGGCGATTACGCTCGTCACCGAAGCCGATCGCCCCACGTCGCCCTGCGGCATGTGCCGGCAGGTCCTGATGGAGTTTGCTCCGCAACTCGTGGTACACAGCATCACTACTGGTGGAGACGAGGCGACATGGTCCATGTCCGCTCTGCTGCCAGAGGCATTCACCCCGACGTCGCTCGGTCGCGCATGATGCGCCGCCGCGACACAGGACGGAGTCTTCACGTGTCATCCAGTTTTCGAACGGGCGCGCTCGTCGCTGCCCTGTCTCTCCTGGCCGCCGCCGGCTGCTCCGAGCGGATAGCCGGGTCGATCGGCTGTCCGGAGCTCTGCACCGATCAGAGTGCGCAGCTTCGCGATACGATCCTCGTGGGCGCGGTTGTCCTCGACACCTCGCTCGTGGGCTTTCCACGGCTGGGCGATACACGCACCGTCGCCCTGCAGAATCGGGGCGACACCGCTGATGTGCGACTCATCGCGCGGTTCGATACCCTTCCCACCTCCTACATTCCCTCGGCGCCGCAAGCCGACAGTCTCGTGCGACGAGTGGACAGCACCACGCTCATCTTCCTCATCGACACGCTGTCAGCGCGGCCGACGTCGTCCGTGATCATCGATGCGTTCGATGTGGACACCGTGGCGGCGGACACGCTGCGCAGCGCACTGCTGCCGCTGTTCCGGCCGGGGCGGAGGATCGGCTCGCAGACCTTCACGCCGGCGCAACTCACCGACACGCTGCGGCTCACCCTGAGCGACTCGGCGATCCTGCGAAAGGTTCGCGATACCACGCGACTCCGGATCGGACTGCAGATTCGCAACCCGGTGTCGGGATCGCTGCGCGTGCTGGCCGGCAGCTTCCAGCCCCGCATCAGATTCCGGGTCTCCACGGATACCCTCGTGCATCCCGACACAGTCTTTCTGCGCTCCGGAACGCCGACGGGATCAACCGACCTCGCGAACGGGTTTGTCGTGTATCCCCTGTACGTGAAGGGTGTGCAGCCAATTGCCCCTGCGGGGCAGTTGGCGGTGAGCGGCCTCTCGGGCTCCCGGTCGTACCTGCGGTTCGATCTGCCCGCGATCCTGCTGGACTCGGTCCAGGTAGTGCGCGCGTCGCTGCTGCTCACGCAGCTCCCCGCGCGGCCGCTCGCTCGGGTGAGCGACACGATTACCATCCTCACGCAGCCCGTCATCGCATCGCCCTCTCTCACGGATGTCGGCACGGCTGCGGGCTTCCTGGGCGAAGGGGGCGTCTTCGCGGTGGATGCGCTGCGCCTCGTGCCGCGCGACAGCGGGGCACGCAGCATCGAGATCGTCAGCACCGTGCGGCTATGGCAGGTGCTTGGCGTAAAGAACACGACGCGGGCGCTGGTGCTTCGATCTCCGCAGGAAGGCGAGAATCCTGGCGAAATCCTGTTCGTCTCCAGCGAAGGGTCGCCGGCACTGCGTCCGCGTCTCCGCATCACTTACGTGCCGCGCCGCGGCTTTGGACTTCCCTGATGATCTCCCGTTCCGCAATCGCCACCGCCGCCGTCGCCCTGCTGCTTCCATGTGCACTGCGAGCGCAGGGCACGCTCAGCACGCAGGGGTTCGGCTATCCCACCGGTGGGCTCGGCACCCGGGCGCTGGGCGCCGGGGGCGCACTGGGAGACGTGGATCCGGTTTCCACGTCGAATGACGCAGCGCTGTCGCTCTTCAACGGGTCGGCACTCTACTTCCAGGCCGAGCCTGAATACCGCCGGATCAGCGTGGGGAGCGCCTCCGAGCGCACCACAATCGCGCGCTACCCGCTGGTGACGGCCGCGTTTCCGGTCTCGCAGACACTCTTCATGGGTCTCAGTGTCTCGAACTTCCTGGATCGCAGCTTCGAGACGACGACGCGCAGTTCGCAGCTGCTGAACGGCGTCGCCGTCGGGAGCACGAATCGGTTTCGGAGTGACGGTGCCCTTGGCGACGTACGACTGTCGGCGAGCTGGATCCCGCGCTCATGGCTTCGTGTGGGAGTTGGTGCACATGCGATCACCGGTGACAATCGGCTCGCCAATCTGCAGACCTTCGACGACAGTCTCTCCTACGCGAGACTCGGCGACACGTCGACCGTGGGGTACACCGGCAGTGCGTACTCGGCCGGCGTCATCCTCTCGTCCGAGCGGTACGGCGGACTCTCGGCGGCCTACCGCGCCGGAAGTCATCTCTCGTTGAAGCGTGGAGATACCACGCTCATGGCGGCGAATGTCCCGGATCGGGCCTCCGTAAGCGCGGTGTTTCTCGGGCTGCGCGGGGCGGCGCTCGCGGTGCGCACGTCGCACGAAAGCTGGACGCAGATGCGGAGTCTCGGCTCTCAAGCCCTGCGCGTGCAGGACACGTGGGACACCAGCGTCGGCGCCGATGTCCTCGGACCCCGGTTCCTTGGTCAGGGGCTTCAACTGCGTGCCGGATATCGGTGGCGGGATCTGCCCTTCGGGACCAGTACGTCGTTCGTGAGGGAACGCAGCTATTCCATCGGTGCCGGCACAGTGCTCTCGCGGGGGCGAGCAGCGCTGGATGTGGCGGGCATCCGCGCGATGCGCGATGCCGCAAGCACGTCGGGCGTACAGGAAAATGCGTGGACGCTGAGTGTCGGCGTCACGGTGCGGCCGTAACCCGATGACCGAGCTCGCCCCGCCACCAGCCGACGCACCGGTCATCCTGGTGGCGGACGACGTGCCTGCCAACGTCGAGCTGCTCTTCGATCAGCTACACGTGCTGGGCTTCCGCGCGATTGCGGCGTCGGACGGACCGTCGGCGCTGCGCACCTGCTTCGAGCAGATGCCCGATCTCTGCATCCTGGATGTCTCGATGCCTGCCGGCGAGCTGGGTGGGGACGATCGCTCCGCGGGATTCGAGGTGTGTCGCCGGATCAAGCGTGACTCACGCACCGCGCGCATTCCGGTGATCTTCGTGACCGCGCTGAACGACACCACCGACCGGGTAAAGGCCATCGAGGCCGGTGGTGACGACTTCCTCACGAAGCCTCACAATCGGCTCGTGTTGGGTGCGCGGGTGCGCTCCCTTCTCAAGCTCAAGGCCGCGACAGACGCGCTCGAGGAAAGTCTTCGCAAGCAGAAGGAGCTGGAGAAGGTCCGCGATGATCTGATGAAGATGATCGTGCATGATCTCAAGTCGCCGCTCACATCGGTGATCGGCGTGATGGAGATGCTGATCGACGGCGATTATGGTGCGCTCTCCAGTGAACAACGCGGGGCACTGGGCGAGGCGGAGGGGCGCGCCGAGGATCTGCTCGCACTCATCGAGGATCTGCTGGAGGTGGCGCGGCTGGAGGAGAACCGGCTCACGCTGCACCTCGCGCCGCTGGCGCCCGCCGCGCTGCTCACCGAGCTGCGGCACGAGTGGGAGACCCGCTTTCAGCAGGAGCGCGCCTCCGCGACCATCGAAGTGTCAGACGAGGCGCCGGTCATCGAGGCAGACCACACCTTGCTCAAGCGAGTCTTCAGCAACCTGATCCAGAACGCCCTGTCGCACTCATCACGCGATGTGGCGGTGAGCTTTGGCGCACGGCGCGAGAATGACGGCATCCTGTTCACGGTGGCGGACAACGGTGTGGGCATTCCGCCGGAGTACCATGACCTCATCTTCCGCAAGTTCGAGCAGGTGCGCACACCGCACATCCCTCGCGTGCGCAGCTCAGGCCTCGGGCTGGCGTTCTGCAAGCTGGTGGTGGAGGCACACGGCGGACGGATCTGGGTGCAGAGCGGAGGCGACATGATCGGCAGCGCCTTTCACATCTGGCTTCCGCTGCGCCCGCCCTCCACCTCATTCACGCTGCCCTCCGCGACCTCTCCGTGAGGGTGTACCTTCGCACGTTCGGATGCCGTGCGAATCAGTACGACACCGAGGTTGTGCGCGCGATGGTGCTGGCCAATGGCGACGTGATTGCCGCCGGCCCCGTTGACGCCGACGTCGCCGTCTTCAACAGCTGTACGGTGACCGCGGATGCAGAGGCGGAGCTGCGGAAGACCGTCCGCCGAGCGCATCGGGAGAATCCGGCAATCCGCTCGGTAATCATGGGGTGCGCGCCGGGGAATCCATCCAGTGATCCTGCGCGCCGCCTCGAGACGCTGCCGGGCGTGGAGTCGCTGGTTGTCGGGGCGGACATGCCTGCCCTCGCGAAGGCGCTTGGACTACCTCCGGTGCAGGGCACCCGCGATCAGGACGGCGCGCGCGGGCTGTTGCGCATCCAGGATGGCTGCGATGAGCATTGCACCTTTTGCGCGACGACGCTCGCCCGCGGGCGCAATCGCAGCCGGAGCGTGGAGGCGCTGCTCGAGGAGGCTGAGCAGCTCTCTGAGCGGCATCGGGAGATTGTGCTCACCGGCGTGCATATCGGCACGTACGGGCACGATGCCGGATCGTCGCTTGGCGCATTGCTCGAGGCACTTGTCGAGCGTCTTCCGTCCGTGCGCTTCCGGCTCTCGTCGGTGGAAGCTACCGAAGTCGACGACCGAATTGGCGCACTCATGGCAGGGGCGCCCAGGCACCTGGCGCCGTATCTCCATGCCCCGTTGCAATCCGGGTCGGACCACGTCCTCCGGAAAATGGGTCGTCACTGGTACACCGCGGACGGCTATCGGCGACGGATCGACCAGCTCGCCGAACGCATTCCGCTGCTCGGACTCGGCGCGGATATCATCACGGGATTTCCGGGCGAGCGCCCGGACGATCACGCACTGACGCTGGCGCTCGTGCGCGCCCTGCCGTTCACCGGTTTGCATGTGTTTCCGTACTCGCCTCGCGACGGCACGGCAGCGCTTCGCCTTCCGGATGCGGTGCCGCCGCGTGTCGCGCGGGAACGTGCCGCGGAGCTGCGCGAGCTGGCGTCCGCGCTCGGCGACGCGCATGCGCGGCGGCGCGCCGGCGCCCGGGCGGATAGTGTGGTTATTGGAGGAGTGATGCCCACCGCGCTCACGGAGGACTATCTTTCGGTGCGGATCTCGAACAGGCAGGCACCACCGCGGGGAACCCGCTGCGACGCCCGACTCGAGTTGCGCGACGGCGCGCTCTGCGCAACCGATCTTACTCTGCGGAAGGACCCCCGATGAGCACCGCCGCCCCGACCGTCTACATCGAGACGTACGGATGCCAGATGAATGTGAGCGACAGTGAGCTCATGCTCGGCACCCTGGCGGACGCCGGTTACACGCATGTCGACAAGCCCGACGGCGCTGATGTGATTCTGGTGAACACCTGCGCCATCCGGGACCATGCGGAGCAGCGGGTGATCGGCCGGCTCGGTGAGCTCAAGCGCCATATGACGTCCACGAGCGTGATGGGCGTCACCGGCTGCATGGCGCAGCGGCTCGGGCCCCAGCTGCTCGAACGGGCGAAGCATGTATCGCTGGTGGTGGGCCCGGATGCGTATCGAGCGCTTCCACAACTCGTGGACGGCGCGCGTCACGGCAATCGAGCCATCGCGACGGTCTTCGACCTGGAAGAACACTACGAGGACTTCACCCCGCGCCGGTTCGACAAGGTGAAGGCCTGGATTCCGGTGCAGCGGGGCTGCGACTATCGCTGCACCTACTGCATCGTGCCCACCACGCGCGGGTCGGAGCGCAGTCGTCGCCTCGCCGATGTCGTGCGCGAGACGGAATCCGTGGTGGCGGAGGGCATGACGGAAGTCGTGCTGCTGGGACAGACGGTAAACTCCTACAACGATGGCACGCATGACTTCGCGGATCTGTTGCGTGCCGTGGGTACCGTGCCCGGCATCCGCCGCGTGCGGTACACCAGCCCGCATCCAAACGACTTCACCGATCGCGTGATTGCGGCGATGGCCGAGGTGCCGACGGTGTGCGAGCATGTGCACCTGCCCATGCAGAGCGGGTCGTCCAGGATGCTGAAGCGGATGTTGCGGCGCTACACGCGTGAAGGGTACTTCGACTGTGTGGAGCGCATCCGGCGCGCCATTCCCGGGGTGTCGCTCACCACGGATATCATCGTGGGATTTCCCGGTGAGACCGACGAGGAGTTCGCGGAGACGATGAGCGCAGCGCAGGAGGTTGGCTTTACCGATGCGTTTACCTTCATCTTCTCGCCGCGCGATGGGACGCCGGCGACGCGCCTGCCGGCCGACTGGACCGTTCCCGCTGATGTGGCAGGCGAGCGGCTGCAGCGGCTCGTGGAGCTGGTGCGCTCCAGTGCTCGTGCGCGAAACATGTCGCTGCTCGGCACGCGTCAGGAGGTGCTCGTAGAGCGCCAGGCGAAGCGAGGTGAGGCCATGATGCTGGCCAGGACGCGTGATTTCCGCACCGTGCTGGTGCCGGGCGATGCCGGAATGCTCGGGACGTATCTGACGGTGGAGCTTACGGGAACGACGGGATCTGCGTTTACCGGCAGCCAGGTTCATGAGAGAACGCTGCTTCCGATGGCCGGATAGCCTGACGTCCGGCATCGGTCCTCTGCGCACTGAAATGGTGATCGCTGGCTGGTAGCGCTGCGTATATCGCGATGCATGCCGCTCTTCTGCCTTGCGCTCGCGGGCTACCTCGCGGGGCTGTTGTGTGCCAGCGCGCTCGGTCATCCGTCGCTGGTGCTCCTGCTCGGGATGTCCGCCGCGGCACTCGCCTGGCTCAGTGGCGTGAGTCCCGGCGCAGGGCGGTCCGCGGGCACGCTCTGCCTCCTCGCCACCCTGGCCGGCGTGGTGGTCGGGTCGATTCCGCTGAGTGCACCAGCACACTGCCGATCAGCCGGTGCGGCGGACCGTCATGCTGTCGCGCGGTGCGCGAACGCCGCTGGCGCAGAGGAGAGCACGCTCGAACGCGCCCGCGAGGCGGCGTCGCGACGCATCGACCTCCGCTTTGGCCCCGATGCGCCGATGGTTCGCGCGCTGGTCGTCGGCGACATGAGCGCCATCGACACCGCCGAACGGGATCTCTACGCTCGCGCGGGTCTCGTGCACATGCTCAGCGTCTCGGGGTTGCACGTGGGTATCGTGGCGATGGCGCTGGCGCTGCTCGCAAGCGTGTGCCGGCTCCCACTGCTTGTTGGGCGCGTGCTCGCCGTCGCGACGGTCGCGCTGTACGTCGCGGCCATTGGCGCACCGCCGCCGGCGGTCCGCGCGGCCGTGATGATCGGCGCCGTGCTCGTATGTCGTTCAGCGCAGCGACCCACGTCGCCCTGGTCGGTGCTGGCGCTCGGGGCCGTGGCGCCTCTGTTCAGTCCCGCCGTGGCCCTCGACCTCGGCTATCAGCTCTCGGTGGCCGGCACCGCGGCGCTGGTGGCGGGCGCTGCCCTCGCACGCCGGGTTGTTCCAGCCACGATCGGCAGTGTGGGGCGGGGACTCTGCACCGGCATCATCATCAGTGTGGTGGCCACGCTGGTCACCGCGCCCCTCGTCGCGCTCACCTTCGGTCGCGTTGCTCTGCTTGGACCCATCTCCAATCTGCTGGCCGATCCGATCATGGGGCTCCTCCAACCACTCCTCTTTCTCGCGCTCATGCTTCCCGCCGGCGCGGTGGCGGGCGTCGCCACGGATGCGGCACACGCACTGCTGTCGGGCTTTCACGGAATCGCGTCACACGCCGCCGCTGTACCATTCGCCGCGCCAGTACTCATGCCGTCCTGGATTGCTGCCGCGTGCGCCGCCGCGGCTGCGGTCGCCCTGATGGTGGCGTGCTGCGCCGAGCGGCCGGCGGCGTTCGCGATCGTGTCGGCGGCAGGGTTCGCGGGGCTGCTCGTTCTGCCGCTCGTTCCGCGCATCGGGGCGGTGCCGGAACTTCATCTGATCGACGTGGGACAGGGCGACGCGATCGCGCTGAGCACCAGCCGAGGGCGATGGATCGTGATGGACGCTGGCCGAGCCTGGCGTGGCGGCGATGCCGGCGCCCGGACTGTCGCACCGTACCTTGCCCGCCGCGGTGGCGAGGTGGCCGTCTTCATCATCTCGCATCCACATGACGATCACGTCGGGGGGGCCGCCTCTCTGTTACGGGCGATGCGGCCCGGACTCGTCATCGACCCAGGATACGTTGGATTGGCAGCCTCCTACCGGGCCACGCTCGCGGCGGCGGGAGTCGCGCACGTCCCCTGGGAACGCGTGCGCCCGGGGCGACGCCTCCAGGTGGATGACGTCGTGCTCGAGTTTCTGGCGCCGGATTCGGCCTGGGCAAGCGGGTTGCATGATGCCAACCTGGCCAGCACGATGGTGATGGCTACACTCGGCGGCTCTCGCGTGCTGCTCACGGGAGACGCGGAGGCGCCGGAGGAGCAGTGGGTGCTTGGACAACGCACGGAGGCCCTTCGGGCGGAGGTGCTCAAGGTTGCGCACCATGGCAGTCGTACGAGTACGACCTCCGCGTTTCTGAATGCCGTGCACCCGCGCCTGGCGCTCATCAGTGTGGGCGCGGCCAACGTGTACGGGCATCCGGACGCTGAGGTGCTGGATCGATTGCGCGACGACACCATTCCGGTGCTGCGCACAGACCAGATGGGCTCCATCGTGCTGCGATTCAGGGGACAGGTGATCGAGGTCCGCACAGCCACGGGAAGGTGGACGCTGAACCGCTCGCGACGGGGCGTCCCGTGATGCTCGACGCGCTCATCGGTCGGCGATTCCCTCTGCCGCCAGCGCTGGCCAAACGCTTTCCCGAACTGGCGGAGGCGACCTATCGCCAGGGAGGTCTCCCCCTGCGCATCGGAGGGTGGTGCCTGGGGCGCAGTACGGTGAGCGGGTTCACTTTGTGGAGCACGATCTGGATCGCGGAGGGCGCCTCGCCTGACGCCGAATTGCTCTTGCACGAACTCCGGCACGTCCACCAGTTTCAGGCCAGTCCGCTCTTCCCGATCCGTTATCTTGCGATGAGCGTGCTGCGCGGGTACGAGCACAACCCCTACGAGATCGACGCGCGTGAGTTCGCGTCGCGCCGGCTCAGCGGCGCCCACCCCACTGTTAAGAGGTAGCTGTGGTCCAGCACACCGCGACATCCGTCGTCACGATCGACCGCTTCATCATCGAACAGGAGCGCATGCATCCCGAGGCCACCGGCGAATTGTCCGGCATCCTCTACGACATGGCGCTTGCCGCAAAGATGATTGCGAGCAAGGTGAGGCGCGCGGGACTGGCGGACATTCTCGGCTCCACCGAGCAGTCCAATGTGCAGGGCGAGATCCAGCAGAAGCTGGACATCTTCGCGAACGAAACCATCATCAAGGCGATGGACCATGGCGGTCGCCTGTGCGCCATGGCGTCAGAGGAAGAGCCGGATATCATCGCGATTCCGGACGGGTTCCGCTGCGGCAAGTACTGCATGATGTTCGATCCCCTGGATGGATCCTCCAACATCGACGTCAATGTGCCGGTGGGCACGATCTTCTCCGTGGTGCAGAAGATCACCCGCGGACGGCACGGAGAACTGGAGGACATGCTGCAGCCGGGCCGTCGACAGGTGGCTGCCGGCTACGTGATCTATGGCTCGAGCACCATGCTCGTGTATACCACGGGGCAAGGCGTCCACGGATTCACCCTGGACCCCTCGATTGGCGAGTTCCTCCTCTCTCACCCGAACATCCGCATTCCGGATGAGGGGCGGTATCTCTCGGTAAATGATTCGTACGAAGCGCAGTGGGATGCTCCCACGAAAGAGCTCATGCGTCGTTATCGCGGTCTGGAGGGCGACCGACGCGCGCTCAACGTGCGCTACGTCGGCTCACTCGTCGCCGACTTCCATCGCAACCTGCTCGGCGGTGGCATCTTCTGTTATCCGCTCAACAAGAAGTCGCCTGCCGGAAAACTCCGCCTGCTGTACGAGGCCAACCCGCTGGCCTTCATCTGTGAGCAGGCGGGTGGCGCGGCCAGCAACGGCGAGAAACGGATCCTGGATGTCATCCCGACGGAACTGCATGAGCGGGTGCCGCTGTACATCGGGAGCCGTCGCGATGTGGACCTGGCGACGCAGGTGTTCCAGCACCACTCGGACCTCGTTGGCGCCTAGGCAGGCTGCCCATACGTCGTGGGCTGTGAAGGCGCGCTAGCTTTCGCCGATGACCGACTCTGCCAATCGCCCGCCTCACGAGCCAGCTGTGAGCGTTGTCTACCGACCCGGCGACGCGCCGATCGACTACGCGCAGGACCTTGGGGATCCGGGGCACTTTCCCTTCACACGGGGAGTCCAGGCGTCCATGTACCGCGGCCGCCTCTGGACCATGCGGCAGTATGCCGGCTTTGGTACGGCGCAACAGACCAACGAGCGCTTCCGCCTGCTGCTCGATCGCGGTCAGACCGGACTCTCGGTCGCGTTCGACCTGCCGACGCAAATGGGCATCGACAGCGACTCTCCGCGCGCACTGGGCGAGGTGGGGCGCGTGGGCGTCGCAATCGATACCGTGGAGGACATGCACGCGCTGCTGGACGGCATTCCACTCGACACCGTCTCGGCCAGCATGACGATCAACGCCACGGCGGCGACGTTACTCGCGATGTATATCGTGGTCGCAGAGGAGCGCGGCATTCCGCGCG
>JBBSVF010000027.1:0-18182 GCA_038233745.1 Gemmatimonadales bacterium | reverse complement strand
GTGATGGAGTTCGAGAAGGAGTTCAACATCGACATTCCCGATGAAGACGCGGAGAAGCTGCGTACCGTCGGGGACGCGGTGGCCTACCTGGACAGCAAGGTCGGCGCGTAATGCGGCGTCGGGTCGTCGTCACGGGTCTCGGTGCCGTAACGCCGCTTGGCAACGATGTGGCGACGACCTGGCGTGCCATGCTGGAGGGCGTGTCGGGGGCAGGAACGATCACGAAATTCGATCCGACCGGGTTCCCCGTACGCTTCGCCTGCGAGGTGAAGGGCTTCGATCCGCTCACGGTGATGGAGCGGAAGGAGGCAAAGCGGGCTGACATGTACACTCAGTACGCCGTCGTGGCCGCTGCGGAGGCGATGCAGGATGCCGGCCTGGTGCAGGGCGGCTACGACGTCGATCGCACAGGTGTGATCGTGGGCAGCGGGATCGGCGGTCTCAAGAGCTTCGAAGAGCAGCACGATATCTACCGGGAGCGGGGGGTGAGCAAGATCAGCCCCTTCTTCATCCCAATGTTCATTGCGGATATTGCCGCTGGTGTCGTCTCCATGCGATTCAATGCGCGGGGGCCCAACTACGCCACCGTGTCCGCGTGTGCCACCAGCGCGCATGCCATCGGGGATGCGTTCCGGACGATCCAGTACGGGGATGCCGACGTGATGATCTGCGGGGGCGCGGAAGCCACAGTCACCCCGATGGCAATTGGCGGCTTCGCCAACATGACCGCGCTCTCGACACGCAACGACGATCCGGCCACGGCGTCGCGTCCCTTCGACCTCCATCGCGATGGGTTCGTGATGGGTGAGGGCGCGGGACTCGTGATCCTGGAGGAGCTGCAGCATGCGCTGGCGCGCGGCGCACGCATTCATGGCGAGATCGTGGGCTACCGTGCGAGTGGAGACGCCTATCACCTCACGGGCCAGCTGCCGGAGCATGAAGGACTGCAGCGCGCCATGCGCGGTGCGCTCGCCGATGCGTCGCTCGGGGCCGATGAGGTGGATTACGTGAACGCGCATGGCACCTCCACCCCGCTGAACGATTCCAACGAAGCCAAGGCGATCGCGACGGTCTTCGGTGATGCGGCGTCCAGCGTGAACGTGTCATCCACCAAGTCCATGACCGGGCACATGCTCGGAGCGGCAGGCGGCGTGGAGTTCATTGCCTCCACGCTGGCGATTCGCGATCAGATCGTGCCCCCCACGATCAACCTGATGACGCCAGACCCCGCGTGCGGTTCGCTGAATTTCACGGCGAATGTGGCGCAGCAGCGCGAGGTACGCGCCGCGTTGAGCAATAGCGCAGGATTCGGCGGGCACAACGTCTCGCTGGTCGTTCGCAAGTTCGAGCTCTGAGCCCCGGGCGATGACTGGCCGCGCGCCGCTCCGAACCGGGATCGGCTACGACTCACATCGCTTCGCACCCGGCGGCCCGCTCATTCTTGGTGGCGTGCGCATCGATGCGGATGTGCATCTGCACGGCCACTCGGATGGGGATGCGATCGCCCACGCGCTCACCGATGCGATTCTCGGCGCTGCCGCCTGCGGCGACATCGGCGAGATGTTCTCCAATACCGATCCTGAGAATGCGGGCCGCGACTCCATCGACATGCTCGCGAGTGCGGTCGTTCGCGTGGCAGAGGCCGGGTATCGTGTGTCGCAGGTGGATATCGTCGTCATCTGTGAAACCCCGAAAATCGCACCGCACCGCGCACCCATGCGGAAGCGGCTGGCCGAGGCGCTTGGCGTGTCCCCTGGCGACGTGAGCCTGAAGGGCAAGACCAACGAGAGCATGGGGTTCATCGGACGCGGCGAAGGCCTGGCCTGTATCGCCACCGCGACGATCGTGGCTGTCTAGATGGACGGTCTCATCGAGCGGCTCGGTGAGCTTCCGATTGGCGTCGTGTATCTCGTCATGACGCTCGTGTCCGCGCTGGAGAATGTGTTTCCGCCCGTGCCCGCCGATACCGTGGTGGCCTTCGGAAGCTGGCTGGCGGCGCGCGGTGAAGGCAGTGTGGTTGGAGCGCTGCTCGCCACCTCGCTCGGCAACGTCGCGGGTGCTGCCGGCATGTACGCGGTCGGGCGTCGGCACGGTTCCACCTGGATGCGGCGGCATTTCCCCAGCATCGCGAATGACGAGGGCGAGGCGCGGCTCAAGGCGCTCTACGGAAAGTATGGAATGGCCGCGCTGGTGGTCAGCCGGTTCATCCCCGGAGTGCGTGCCCTCGTGCCGCCCTTCGCCGGCGCGCTCAGGATCCCGGCCACGCCGGCGATTGCAGCGATGGCTGTGGCCTCGTTCGTCTGGTACGGCATGATCGCGTATGTCGCCTTCACCGCTGGCTCCGAGTGGAGCGTGCTGCAGGCTCGCATGGCCCGATGGGGGACGATCGTCGCGGTCGTCTCTGGCGTCATCCTCGCGCTCGGCGTGGCCATCTGGTTTCTCCGGCGTCGTCGTTCCGCGACATGAGCTCGGCGGAGGATCGCGCCCGCGCCTTCCTGCTGCCGCGTTTCGCGGACTATCTCCTCCTGGAGCAGGGCCTGTCTCCCCGCACGCTGGAGGGATACGGCAGGGACCTGCAACGGTTTGTCGACTTCGCGGCGACGCGTGGCGCCACCACGCCGCCGGACGTCACCGCCTCGCTGCTGCGGGACTTCGTATACCTGCTGAAGGATCTGGGTCTCTCCCCCGCCTCCATCCGCCGGTCCGTCTCGGCACTGCGCACATGGTATCGATTCCTCCTGGCCGATGGGATCGTCGTGCGGGATCCGAGCGAGCGGCTCGAGACGCCAAAGAAGTGGCGCACTCTCCCGGACGTGCTCACGGTGGCGGAGGTCGAGTCGCTGCTGCTCTCGCCCACCATGGACGACGCACTGGTGTTCCGTGACCGGGCGCTCCTGGAGCTGGCCTACGGCGCCGGCCTTCGCGTCTCCGAGTGGACTGGAATCGGGGTGAAGGACCTGCTGCTCGAGGATGGTCTCGTTCGAGTATTCGGGAAGGGCAGCAAGGAGCGGCTGGTGCCCATCGGACGTCGAGCGATCGGGGCGCTGGCCGTCTATCTTCGCGAGCTCAGGCCACGGCTCGAGAAGGGCGAGGGCAAGGGACATCTCTTCCTCAACTCCCGCGGTCGGCCGCTCACCCGCATGGGGGCGTGGAAGATCCTGCGAGGCCATGTGGAACGGGCAGGCATCGAGAAGCACGTGTCGCCTCATACCTTGCGTCATTCATTTGCCACGCATCTCCTGGAAGGGGGCGCCGACCTGCGCGCCGTGCAGGAGATGCTGGGGCACGCTGACATTGCCACGACGCAGATCTATACTCATGTCGACCGAGAGTACCTCAGGCAGGTTCACCGGAGCTTTCATCCCCGGGGATGAGTTCCGGCACTACGGCCCACAGGATGCATCAGCGAGCCCTGCCATTACAGAGTGTCTTCCATGACCAGCCTTCGCCTTGTCCTCGCTGCGGCCGTCCTCGGTCTGCCGCGCCTCGTAGCCGCTCAACAGATCTCGGTGGACGCCCAGGCGCAATCCGCCGAGCGTATCCGTGCCGTGCTTGCTCGACCGCACCGGGTGATTACCGGGAGCGGGGACTTCATACAGCGCCGGGATAGCGCGATCACGTCCAGTGTACTCATCATCGGGCGTCCGGCATTCCTGGCGGGACCGGTAGCCGGCGATGTCGTCGTGGTTGGCAACAGTCTGTTCCTCCGCCCCGGCGTGGCGATTACCGGACGCGCGGTGGCGATCGGGGGATCGGTCGCTCCCACGTCGCTCGGCACCGTGGGGGGCGGCATCGAGAGCTATCGCGACGAGAGCTACACCGTCCGCGGAGATGGCACCGCGTTCGCGCTGGAGCGGGTGGCGTACGACGACGAGACTATTCCCCTCTTCCAGCCGGCTGGCATCAAGGGCGTGAAAATTCCGTCATACGATCGCGTGGACGGACTCTCCCTGCCGGTAGGGGTCGAGCTGAATGCGGGCGTGCTCCGCGTGGAGCCTGCAGTCACTTACCGAAGCCGGCTCGGCGCCTTCGACCCGTCGAGTGCGGTGACGCTGAACCCTGAGCGCGCGCCCCGCTTTGAAGGCCGTGTGGGCGTCGAGACACGGACCAACGAAGACTGGATCTATCACGACCTCATCAACAGCGCGCTCTTTCTCGCCAACGGCAGCGACATCCGGAATTACTTTCGCAGTCGCATCGTCGAGGGTCGGCTGATTGGCCAGGTGGCGCACAAGGGCTATGTGCTGGAGCCCTGGGTTGGCGTGCGCGGTGAGCGCACGTCGTCGATCAGTGCGGCCGGTAATGTGTTCACCTTCCGGAATCGTACGGAGCTGGAGCACGGTGCCCGTTTCAATCCGCCGGTGGACGAGGGAGGCATCGGGTCAGCGCTTCTCGGCGCGCGATTCAATGACATGTCGGGAGTGGTGATCAGCAGGCTCGATGCGGGAGTGGAGCAGTCCTTCCTGGTGCCCGGTGGACGGTCGCAGTTCCTGCAGCTCACGCTTGATGGCCGCATCCAGTTCCCCACGTTCCGGGAGCAGCAGCTCCGCATCGACGCCCACGCTGTCACGACCGCGGGTTCGGCGACGCCTCGAGCGCGCTACGCATATCTGGGTGGCAGCGGAACCCTTCCGCTTCTGGACGTGCTGGAGCAGGGGGGAGACGAGCTGATCTACGTGGAGAGCCGGTATCTCATTCCGTTTCCGGCCATCGTGCTGCCCTTGGTCGGCAGTCCGAGGCTCACCTTGCGTCACCTGCTCGGTGGCGCGGGAATAGGTGGGTTCCCGACGCTGGAACAGGAGGTGGGGGCAGGCATTGGGCTGAGCGTCTTGCGCCTGGACGTGACGACCGATGCCAGCGGCGGTCGCGGCACGAAGTTCGGAATCGGCATCTCCTTCTCGCAGTAGCGCTGCGGTCTGTTGCCGGACTGTGCGTGAGCACGTAACTTTCCCGGCGTGAAAGTTGCATCCGCGCGCGCCGCAGCGCCCCACTCGTGAGGACCCTCGCCGTCATCCCGGCCAGACTGGGCGCGACGCGACTCCCCCGCAAACCGCTCCGGCTCCTTGCCGGCGTTCCGATCATCGTCCGCGTCATGGAGCGCGTGGCCGCCCTCCGCGTGGCCGAACGCGTCGTCGTCGCCACGGACAGCCAGGACATCGCTGACGCCGTGCATGATGCGGGTGGTGAAGCGATTCTCACACGCGACGATCATCTCTCGGGCACCGACCGGGTAGCCGAAGTGGCGCTCGCGCCCGAGTTCCGTGATTACGACGCCATTCTCAATGTGCAGGGCGACGAACCCTTCGTTTCCGGTGCGGCCGTGCGCGGGGCGCTCGAACAGGTGCTGGTTCGCGGATTTCCCCTCGGGACGGCAGCGGCCCCATCCACGCGCTCGGCGCTGCAGGCGCCGGATATCGTGAAGGTGGTGACCGCCGACGACGGCGCAGCGATGTACTTCTCCCGCGCGCCGATCCCCTGGCTGCGCGAAGCGGCGGACGCTGATGTGCTGGCGGACAACTGCTGGCACCACGTGGGCGTCTACGTCTACACGCCCGACGCACTCGCGCACTGGATCGCGCTGCCGCCGCATCCCCTGGAAGTCATCGAGCGGCTCGAACAGCTGCGCCCGCTGGCCGCGGGACTTCGCATGGGCGTCGCGCTTACCGCTGATGCGCCGCGCGGCGGCATCGACACGGAGTCGGATCTGGAACGCGCGCAGGCACTCTGGCCCTCGTTCACCATCACGGACAGCTGATGACCTCCAGCACCCGGCAGCATACGACGAAGTTCATCTTCGTGACCGGCGGGGTGGTGTCCTCGCTCGGCAAGGGCATTGCGGCGGCCTCCCTCGGGAGGCTGCTGGTGGAGCGCGGCCTCCGTGTGACCATGATGAAGTTCGACCCGTATCTCAATGTGGATCCGGGCACCATGTCGCCCTTTCAGCACGGGGAAGTGTTCGTCACCGATGACGGCGCCGAGACCGATCTCGACCTTGGGCACTACGAGCGCTTCATCGATCGTTCGCTCTCGCAGACGAACAATATCACCACCGGCCGGATCTACCTGAACGTCATCACCAAGGAGCGCCGCGGCGAGTATCTCGGTTCCACGGTGCAGGTGATTCCGCACATCACCGACGAGATCAAGGCCGCGATGCGGCGGGTGTCGTCGGAGAACGATGTGGTGATCGTGGAGATCGGCGGGACGGTGGGAGACATCGAGTCGCTGCCATTCCTGGAGGCGATCCGTCAGTTCCGGCAGGACGTGGGCCGAGAGAATGCGATCTTTGTGCACCTCACGCTCATTCCGTACATCGCCGCCGCCGGCGAGCTGAAGACCAAGCCGACGCAGCACTCCGTGCGCGAGCTGATGGAAATCGGAATCCAGCCGGACATCCTGATCGTGCGGACCGAACGACCGGTCTCGGATGAGATCAAGCGGAAGATCGCGCTGTTCTGCAACGTGGAGTTCGGCGCGGTGATCGAATCGCCCGATGTGCAGTCCATCTATCAGATCCCGCTTTCGTTCCGGGAGCAGGGCTTCGACGAGAAAGTCCTGCAGAAGTTCGGCATCGAGTGTCCGACCCCTCCACTCACCGAATGGCGACGCATGGTGCAGCGGCTTACCTCGCCAAGTGCGCGCGTGCGCGTGGCCGTGGTGGGCAAGTACACCGACTTCGTGGATAGCTACAAGAGTGTGCAGGAGGCGCTGATCCACGGCGGCATCGCCAACGATGTGGGCGTGGATATCAGCTGGGTCTCCAGTGACGACTTCAGCGACGGCAACGAGGCGCGCCGCATCCTGAGCGGCTATGACGGATTGCTGGTGCCCGGTGGCTTCGGCGTCCGCGGCGTCGACGGCATGGTCGAGGCCATCCGAGCCGCGCGCGAGATCGGTCTTCCATTCTTCGGGATCTGCCTCGGGATGCAGACGGCGATCATCGAGTTCGCGCGCAACGTCTGCGGGCTGGATGACAGCCATTCTTCGGAGTTCAGCCCGGAGTGCGACAATCCGGTGATCTCGCTGATGGAATCGCAGCAGCACGTCACGGACATGGGCGGCACGATGCGTCTGGGGGCATATCCATGTCGGCTCACCGCCGGAACGCGTGCCGCCGAGCTGTATGGCGCCAAGCAGGTGAGTGAGCGCCATCGGCATCGCTACGAGGTGTCCAACGCCTATCGCGATCTGTTCGTGCAGAATGGCATGGAGTTGAGCGGATTGTCGCCAGACGGGCAGCTGGTGGAAATCGTGGAGCTTCCCGCGCATCCCTGGTTCGTGGGCTGCCAGTTCCATCCGGAGCTGCAGTCGCGGCCCACACGTCCGCATCCCTTGTTTGCCGGGTTCGTCGCAGCCGCTGCGGCGCAGTCGCACGTTGCGAAGGCGCCGGCCCGAAGCGCTGGTCGCACCCCTGCGCCTGCCGGGGCGTGAGCACTTCCGTGGTCTTTCGTCGCGACGCGCTCTTCCTGATCGCCGGCCCCTGTGTCATCGAGAATGACACAATCAGCCTGCGTGTCGCGGAGCATCTGGCGCGACTGGCCGAACGGGTACCTGGCGGCATCATTTTCAAGGCGAGCTTCGACAAGGCGAACCGCTCCAACGCGGGCGCGGTGCGCGGACCCGGACTGGATGAAGGGCTCGCCGCGCTCGCGCGTGTTCGCGCGGCCACAGGCCTTCCCGTCCTCACCGATGTGCATCTGCCCGCGCAGTGCGCGGCGGTGGGCGACGTGGCTGACGTCCTGCAGATTCCGGCCTTTCTGTGCCGTCAGACCGACCTGCTACTCGCCGCGGGTGCCACGGGCACGCCGGTGAATGTGAAGAAGGGGCAATGGATGCACCCCGAGGGGATGCGCGGCGCGGTGGACAAGGTGCGGCAGGGCGCGCGTGATGCCGGCCATACGGACATCGAGGTGGCAGCCACAGAGCGGGGGAGCTTCTTCGGCTACGGTGATCTCGTGGTGGACTTCCGGTCGCTCCCGCGCATGCGCGCGGCCTGTGACGCGCCGGTGATCTTCGATGCCACTCACTCCGTGCAGCAGCCGGGGCGTGGCGAGGGCGGAACGAGCGGTGGGGCGCGTGAGTTCATTCCGCCGCTCACCTACGCCGCCTGCGCCGTGGGGGTGGATGGCCTGTTCATGGAGACGCACCCGGATCCACTGAGTGCGCCGAGCGACGGCCCTAACATGATCCCGCTCTCCGAGCTCGATGCAATTGTCGATCGCGCGGTGGACATCTGGGCGCGAGGGCGCGCGTGATCCATCCCACGCTGGCGCGTTCCATCCGGCTGGTGTGCCTCGACGTGGATGGGGTGCTCACAGACGGCGGCATCTACCTTGGCGCGGTCGATGGCCGTCCGATGGAGTTCAAGCGATACGACATCCAGGATGGACTCGGTATCTACCTGCTGCGGCGCGCCGGCATTCGGGTGGCCATCATTACGGGTCGGGTGTCGGAGAGTGTCCGGCTGCGCGCGGCCGAACTGGGGATCGAGGATGTGGCGCAGGACCCCGATGCGCAGAAACTCCCGGCATTTCTCACCATGCTTGACCACCATGGGATCGCCCCGTCAGAAGCTGCCTTCATCGGTGACGACTTTCCCGACCTGGCGGTGCTTCGCCTGGTGGGATTGCCGGTGGCCGTGGGCAACGCGGTGCCGGAAATCCGCGCGGCTTGTGCACTGCAGCTCACCAACTCGGGGGGACGTGGCGCCATTCGCGAATTCGCGGAGCTGCTGCTGAAGGCACGGGGAGAGTGGGCCGATCTCACCGAGCGCTATGTGCAGGAGCGGTCACTCTCGCTCGGCGAGACGGTCGCGTGAATGACGACGCGATCCTGGAGCGCGGGCGACGCGTGCTCCGCCTGGAGCGCGAGGCGCTCAGTGTGGTGGAAGAGCGGCTCGACGATCGTTTTGCCGCCGCGGTGCGACTCATCGCGAGTGCCACGGGTCGCACCATCGTGACGGGAGTGGGCAAGTCCGGCCTGATCGGCAGGAAGATCGCCGCAACGCTGACGTCTACCGGGACGCCTGCAGTCTTCCTGCATCCACTGGATAGCGTGCATGGCGACCTCGGGATTGTGTCGCCCGGCGATGTGGCGATCATGCTCTCGAAGAGTGGCGAGAGCGATGAGTTGCTCGGGCTCCTCGAGCAGCTGCAAGGCCTCGGCGTGCGAACGATCGCCATTACCGGCGAGCGGGGATCAGCGCTCGCGCGTCTCGCCGATGTGTCGCTGGACGCGTGGGTGCGCGAGGAGGCGTGTCCGCATGATCTGGCGCCGACCACGAGCACGACGGCAGCTCTCGCCCTCGGGGATGCCCTGGCAGTGGCGCTGCTGGAGTTCAAGGGCTTTCGGCGCGAGGACTTTGCGAGGCTGCATCCCGGCGGCGCGCTGGGACGCCGGCTGGTCACGCGGGTAGACGAAGTGATGCTGCGCGATCCTTTGCCGTTGCTCTCACTGGGTGCCACCCTTCGGCAGGCCGTCGTGCTGCTTGCGGAACAGCGTGGCATCGCGATCGTGGCAACCTCCGAGCAAGGCGTGGCTGGTGTACTCACCTCCGGCGATCTCGCCCGCCTGCTGGAGCGCGATGCCGATGGCCTGTCTGACAGTGTGGAGAAGATCATGACCCGAACCCCCCGCACGGCGGAAACCGGTGAACTGGCCAGTGCCGTGGCGTACAGGATGGAAGCGCATGGCATCATGGCGATGCCGGTGCTGGACGCGGCACAGCGCGTGATCGGCGTGGTGCACCTGCACGACCTCCTTCGCGCACGCGTCGCATGAAAACGCGTGCTGCAGTGGCCCTCGTGCTGACCGTCGCGATGCTGGATACCGCATGCTCCCGCAAGGGAAGCGCGCCGCCGGTGGCAGGGAAGGGCACGCTCGCTGATTCGGCGGAGCAGGTGGTGGAGCACATGCGCGTGCTGTTGACGGAGAAGGGCGTGCAACGCGGCGAGCTGTTCGCGGACACCGCGTACATCTTCGAGGAGAACACGCGCTTCGAGCTGCGGAAGGTGCGCGCCACCTTCAACACGACGACCGGTGCCAAGGATGGCGTGCTGAGCGCCGACCGCGGTACGTACAACATCCGGGACCAGGTGCTGGAGGGATTCGGCAATGTGGTGATCGTCACGAACGATGGCCGACGGCTCACCACGCCGCATCTCAAGTATCTGCAGGGGCTCAACGAGGTGTCGAGCGACACGAACTTCACGCTCACGCGGCCGGACGGGACGATCTCCGGAATCGGCTTTCGCGCTGATCCGCAGCTCACGCACTTCAGTGTGCTGCGCGGGGCGAAGGGTGCGGGCAGCTTCACCCTGCCGGGCACATGATGCGGCGCATGGTGGTGCTGCTGGCGATCGCCGGCGCGACGAGTGCAGGCGCGCAGGCCGGTTCGCCGGCGGGCAAGTGCCGGTTTACCTTCTCCGGACCGCCGTCGACCCATGTCGAGAGCTCGTTGCTGCCCAGCGGCATGCGCAACTACTGGATTGGCGGAGGGGTGGTGGCGCGGTGCCCGCAGCAGAATATGGTGCTGCAGTCCGACAGCCTCGAAGTGTACGGCGACGAGGGGCGATTCTATTTCATCGGGCGCGTGAGCTACGCTGAACCGAGACTCAAGCTGTCGAGCCAGTATCTCACGTATTTCCAGCGCGAGGAACGCCTGGTCGCTATTCAGAATGTGGTCGCCACGCTGCCAACCGGGTCGCAGCTGAAGGGGCCGTCATTGGAGTTCCTGCGCGACATTCCCAAGGTGCGCCAACAGAGCGGCATCGCCATCGGACGTCCCACGATCTCATTGGTGGAGCGGGACGCGAAGGGCAGACGTCAACCGCCGGTGACCGTCACCGGCAACACTGTCTGGCTGCAGGGAGACAGCATCGTCGCCAGCTCGGGGGCTGTGGTCGTGGTCCGGCCCGAGCTCACTGCCACCGGCGACTCTCTGTACCTCGACGGCGGCAGGGGACTGCTTCGTCTCATGCGCTCACCGAAGGTGACTGGCACGAAGGGTCGGCTCTTCACGCTGAGTGGCAGCGAAATCGATCTGCTCTCGCGTCAGCGGAAAATCGAACGCGTGCTGGCCAAGGGCAACGCCGAGGCGGTGAGCGAGGACCTCACATTGAAGGCGGACAGCATCGACATGCGCGTGTCCGACGATCTGCTGCAGCGCGCCATCGCGTGGGGCCGCGGCAGCGCAACGGCGACGTCGACCACCCAGTCGATCACCGCCGACTCCATCGATGTGCTGCTCCCGGGCCAGCGCGCTCGCGAGATGCACGCGGTGCGACAGGCTGTCGCGGAGGGCATGCCGGATTCCTCCAAGTTCATTCCGCTCCAGCGCGATCGACTCACCGGCGATACGATCGTGGCGCGGTTCGACAGCCTGGCGGCGAATGACACGACCCGCAAGCCGACGATCAAGCTGCTCATGGCCTTGGGCAATGCCACGTCATTCTACCAGCTTCCCGCGCGCGACAACTGCACACGGCGTCCGATCATCAACTATCTGCGCAGTTCACGCATCACGGTGACATTCGATTCGTCGGAGGTGCGCGAAGTTCGCGGCGATTCCTCCAACAAGGGCGGCATCATCACCGAACCCACGCCGGACTCCGCCTGCGCGGCGCGCGGCGCTCCGGCCCTCTCACCCCGCGCGCCATCCACTCCCGCGCCGCAGCCCGGCGCACCGTCCCCGTCCACGCCGGCCGTGGTCAAACCCGCGCTCCCGGCGCGCCGTCCATGACCGAGTCGGGCATTCCTCCGCGCCTGCAGGGCATCGTGGAGCGCCTCGCCCGTGGCGACCGCTCCACGGCACTCGCGCTGCACTCCATCTTCTCCACCGCTGACGAAACAGGTTCGTCCAACGTGGATGACGTGGCCATTACCTATCGACGCGACCATCTGGGCTCGCTGCGAGCCGCGGGGCGGGACGCCGAGGCCGACGCAGGCCAGCTCAGCATGGATCAGGTGCGCCAGCATCTCGCGTCGTCGGTGATGCCCCGCCTCGCATCGGAGCAGCTGATCGTGCTGCCGGATGGCGATCTCCTGGAGCCGGATGCCCGCATCCGCGTGGCCGATGCGCTCTGGGCGGAAATCCGCGACAGCCGCACCGAGATCGCGACCGCGTTGCTGCAGACCGGGGAGCACCCCGCGCCCGACGTTCACGTGGGCGCGTTGTACGCCGGGAAGCGCAGTACGCTCGCAGTCGAGGGGTTGTCGAAGGTCTACCGCCGGCGACGTGTGGTGAGCGATGTGGCATTGCAGCTCAGTCAGGGCGAAATTGTAGGGCTGCTCGGACCGAATGGCGCCGGGAAGACGACGACATTCTACATGATTGTCGGCCTGATCCAGCCCCTGGCCGGTCATATCCGGCTGGACGGCAAGGATATCACCTCGATGCCGATGTACCAGCGCGCCCGGCATGGCATCGGGTACCTCTCGCAGGAGCCGTCCATCTTCCGGAAGCTGTCGGTTGAGGACAACATCGTGGCGATCCTCGAGACGCTCGGACTGTCGCGGCAGGAGCGCGACCGGCGGCTCGAGACGCTGCTGGATGAACTGAACATCAAGCATCTGCGTTCAAGCAAGGCATACCAGCTCTCCGGCGGCGAACGCCGGCGCCTGGAGATCACGCGCGCGCTGGTGACGGAGCCGAAATTCATGATGCTGGACGAGCCGTTCGCCGGCGTCGATCCGATTGCGGTGCACGATATCCAGTTGATCGTGGCCAACCTTCGGACGCGGGGCATCGGCGTCCTGATCAGCGATCACAACGTGGAACAGACACTGGACATCGTGGACCGTGCATACATCATGTTCGAAGGGAAGGTGAAGGTGTCGGGCACCGTGCGCGAACTGGTGTTCGACGACGTCATGGGCAAGGACTACCTCGGCCCGAACCTTACAGCGCGCCTCCGGGCGCGCTTCGCCAGCGAGTCGCAGGGAGGAGGCCAATGAGACCGGGCCTTGGACAGCATACGCAGCTCAAGCAGGAGCTCAAGATCAATCCACGTCTCTACCAGGCGATGGATCTGCTCTACATGCCACTGCTCGACCTCCAGAACCACCTGAAGCAGGAGCTTCTCAACAACCCCTTCCTCGACATGGTGGAGCCCGACGAGGAGGACGAGGAAGACAGCGATCTCACGGAGGAAGCACCTCCCGAGAACGAGGTCGACAAGGAGGAGAAGGGCGAGATCGACTGGGAAGAAATCCTGCTCGACGGCTTCGACGCTGGCGGACGGCGGGAGGAGCACGAGGAGCGCGAGTATTACGAGCCGGTAACGGTGGACACGCGGGATCTCGCCGACCATCTGCGCGACCAGGTGTCGTTGCTGGATCTCAGCGCACGACAGATGTATCTGGCGGACGAGTTCATTGGCAATGTGAACGAGGACGGCTATCTCGCCTGCGATCTCGAGCGAATCATCGAGGGCGTGAACGAGACGGTGGCGAAGGCATTCGAGGAGAGCGAGCGCGATGCCGACGAACTGCCGTTCTACACCCTGTCAGAAGCGGAGGAAATGCTGGGCATTGTCCAGAGCCTCGACCCGCCGGGGGTTGGCGCACGCGATCTCCGCGAGTGTCTCATGCTGCAGCTCCGCGAGGCGGGGCTGGAACACTCGGTGCCATTCCGCCTGGTGCGCGACTGCTTCGACGAACTGATCGCGCATCGCTGGAGCGAGATCTCCAAGCGGTTCGGGATCAGTCCGAGCGACGTGCAGAAGGCCGCCGACGAGATCGCGAAGCTGGACCCGAAGCCCGGGCTCGTCTACAGCGACGCCAGCGACAACTACATCATTCCCGATCTCATCGTCGACAAGATCGACGGGATCTATCACATCTTCCTGAACGACGCGAATCTTCCACGGCTCAAGCTCAGCAAGGCCTATCAGGAGATTGCGCGCGACAAGAAGAAATTCGACGGCGAGAACAAGGAGTTCATCTCCAACAAGCTCAACTCGGCCAACTGGATGATCCAGGCCATCGAGCAGCGCCGGCAGACGATGCTGAAGGTCATGAACTACATCGTGGAACGGCAGCGGGAGTTCTTCGAGAAGGGCGTGCAGTTCCTGAAGCCGCTTACCCTTCGCGAGGTGGCGGAAGTCATCAGCATGCACGAGAGTACCGTCAGCCGCGTCACGAACGAGAAGTTCGTCCAGACGCCACGTGGTGTGCTGCCGTTGAAGTTCTTCTTCTCCTCCGGTCTCTCGACCACCGCTGGCGAAGATGTATCGGCTCGCGGCATCAAGGCGCAGATCCAGAAGCTGGTGGCGGATGAGAACCCCAAGCACCCGCTCACTGATCAGGCGATCGTGAATATCCTGAAGGAGACCGGCGTGCAGATCGCGCGTCGCACCGTTGCCAAGTACCGCGATCAGCTGGGCGTGCTGTCGGCGCGGATGCGCAAGCGAGTGTGATGACTGGAACCGCTGCGGCGTCCCGCGACGTCGCGCCCGCCCGCGCCGCCGGGCGGGCCGACGTCTCCGTGCTGGTACCGGCGCGAAATGAAGAGGAGAATCTTCCCCTCTTCATGTCGCTCGCGCGCGAGGCATTCGATGCCGACCCCTCCACCCAGTACGAGGTGGTCGTGATCGACGATGGATCGTCCGACGGCACCTGGGCGGTGCTCGAGGAACTGCGCTCCCAGTATCCCTTCCTGCGCACGGTACGACATCGTGCCGGCCGCGGTATCGCGGATGCCCTGCGAACCGGGTATCTGGAGTCGTCTGGTGAGATCCTCGTCTTCTATCCCGCCGACCTCCAGTTCCGCCCTGAGGACATCCCTCGGCTCGTGGCACCGATTCGGGCGGGTACCAGCGACATGGTGACGGGCTTCAAGGAAGGCAAGTACGAGAAGGCCTTCGTCTCGGGGATCTACAACGGCCTGAGCCGGCGACTGTTCGACATTCCGGTGAAGGACCTGAACTCCGTGAAGGCGTATCGGCGCGAGATCATGGACGGGCTGCCCGTGCGCCCGGACTGGCATCGCTACATGATCGTGCTCGCCGCCGCGCAGGGGTTCTCGGTCTCCGAGATCCCGGTTCCGCTCTACCCCCGTCACGCAGGTCGATCGAAGTTTGGCCTCTCGCGGATCCCCGTGGGCGTGCTCGACATGCTCTCGGTGTGGTTCGAGCTGCGATTCGGCAAGAAGCCGTTGCTCGCCTTCGGCATGCTCGGCGCTGGGCTCTTTGCGCTTGGCGTGATCGCCGGCGTCGTCGCTCTCGTGGTGCTCCTGATGAGCGGCGAAGGTGTGCGTGCCGTATGGACCCTCATCCAGACCTGCCTCATTCTCGGCAGCGTCTTCTTCGCGACCGGATTGCTGGGCGAGCAGATCGCCGGCCAGCGTGCCGAAGTCCGCGAGCTTCGCCGCCAGCTCGACGAGTTGCGGGCGCAGCGCATCACCGATTCCTGAGTCATGAACGTTCTCTTTCTCACGCACTCCTTTCCGCGCACCGAAGGCGACGCGGCTGGCAACTTCGTACTGCGCCTCGCGCGCTCGCTGGCCGCTGAAGACGTGAATGTGCGCGTGGTGGCGCCCGCGGCCAGCGGACTTACATCGCACGACGAACTGGCCGGGGTGGAAGTGGACCGGTTCCGCTACGCCCCGCGGCGGTTCGAGACCCTGGCGTACACTGGCAACATGGCCGCGCAGGTGCGCGAGTCGTGGAGTGCGCGATTCACGCTGGTCGGCTTTCTCGGTGCGGAGTTTCAGGCCGGCGTGAGGGCGCGGCGGGAGTTTCAGCCGGACCTCGTGCATGCGCACTGGTGGTTTCCGAACGGGCTGGCGGGCAGCTGGGTCGCCCGGCTCTCCGGCATTCCGCTCGTGACCACACTACACGGCACCGATGTCCGCATGGCAAAGAACATCCCCATGTCCCGCCCCGCGTTCCGCCACGTCGTTCAGCACTCGGCCGCCGTGACGGCGGTCTCCGAGTGGCTGGCGGAGGAAGCGCAGTCGATCGTGAGCATGCGCCGTCCCCTGGTGGCGCCCATGCCCGTTGCCACGGACATCTTCGTCCCCGAAGGTCCGGATGTCACGCGCGCGCATCGCCTGCTGTTCGTCGGACGGCTTAACCGACAGAAGGGAATCGCCCTGTTGATCGACGCGCTGGCCTTGATGCCCGCCGATCTTGGCCTCGACGTCGTCGGTACTGGTCCCGATAAGGCAGCGCTGAACGAGCAGGTCCAGCGCCTCGGACTCGGCGACCGCGTGCGCTTTCATGGCGAAGTGTCGCAGTCAGGGTTACTCCCCTTCTACCAGCGCGCCGCCGCGCTGGTGGTGCCGTCATCCGAGGAGGGCCTTGGCCTCGTGGCCATCGAAGCGCAACTCTGCGAAACGCCCGTGATCGCCTTCGCATCCGGCGGCCTGCCGGACATTATCCAGCACGAGCGCACCGGCCTGCTCGTGCAAGAGCATACCGCGGCGGGCCTCGCCGAGGCGATCGGCACACTGTTCGCGCGCGATGATCGGGGCGCGACGCTGGGACAGGCAGGCCGTATGCACGCGCTCTCGGCGTTCGCTCCGGAGTCTGCCGCGCGGCGCTATGCCGAGATCTATCGCTCAGTTGTCGGGCACGCCGATCCGTAATCGCACCCTGCGGCGAGTGGCAGGATGGGGGCTCGCAGCACTGCTGCTTGCGCTCGTCGTGCGTCAGCTGGCCGGGAGTGTTGCGGAGCTGCAGACACTTCCCCGGCTCGCCAATCCGCGATGGAGCCTGGTGTTGTTCTCGGGAGTGCTGGTGTTGTGCGCGCACGCCGTGCTCGTGCAGACCTGGCGCGCCACTCTCGCGGCATGGGGGAGCCGACTTCCATTCTGGACGGCCGCCCGCATCTGGAGCGTGTCCAACCTGGGACGATTCATCCCCGGGATGGTCTGGCAGATCGGCGCGATGGGCGCCATGGCAAAGCAGGAACGCGCGAGTCCCGTCGCCGCCTCGGGATCAGCGATCCTCGGCTCGCTGGTCAACGTCGTCGCGGGCTTCTGCGTTGTGCTCGTGGCCGGACCTTCGCTGCTGGACGACACGGCAATGAATGGCGCGCGCACCGCGTTGCTGGTGGTGGTGGTGGCGCTCGCGGCGCTGGCGCTCGCCCCGGTGGCGATGCCGCACCTGATGCGGCTGGCGGGGCGCGTGACCGGACGCGCGGCTTCGGTCACACTGCCGGCGCGCGTGATCTGGATCTCGCTGCTGGGCAACCTCCTCGCATGGCTCATCTATGGCGCCGCCTTCATGGCCTTCACCCACGGCGTCCTCGGCCGCTCGACTGGCAGCTATGCGCAGTTCGTCGCAGCTTACACCATCGCGTATCTCGCCGGTTATCTTTTCCTGCTGGCGCCGGCAGGCCTCGGCGTGCGCGAAGCGGTGATGATCAGTGTGATGGGCCGGGCCCTGCTCGCGTCGCCGCAGGAGGCCGCCCTGGTTGCGCTGTCGTCGCGTGTCTGGCTCACCATTCTCGAAGTCACTCCAGGCTTTCTCTTCTGGGCGCTCGCTGGCAGGCGCCCCCCGACTCCTGAGCGCACGGATGCCCCGATCTGACAGCAGCCTCGCCGCGCACGACGCGCCGGCACCGCGATTCGCCATGGGCTGGGCCGCCGGCATCTTTGCGCTGGCTACGCTCATGCTCGCGTATCCGGTATTCACGGGGCAGTTCCTGGTGAATCCGCACAGCGATCAATACATCGCGGGATTCGCCTTCCGCGATTTCGCCGCGCAGTCGCTCCGCGCAGGGCAGGGAATCCCCGGGTGGAATCCGTATCTCTTCGGCGGCATGCCGTACGTGGCCGCCATGCACGGCGACATCTTCTATCCCACGGCGTTGCTGCGAATGGTGATGTCCACCGACCTGGCGATGTCGTGGGGCTTCATTCTCCACACGTTCCTCGCCGGCCTCTTTTCCTATGGATTCCTGCGCGCCTGGGGCCTGGGCTTCACGGCGAGCGTCGTCGGCGGACTGGCGTACATGCTCGGCGGCCCGATCGCCTCGTATGCCTCCCCGGGGCACGACGGCAAGCTGTTCGTGAGCGCGTTGCTTCCGCTGGCCCTCTGGTTCATCACGCGCGGCGTGCGCGACGGACGCGCGACGGCGTGGGGCGGGCTCGCGCTCACGATCGGTCTCGCCGTTCTCAGTCCTCATCCGCAACTGCTGCAGTATCTGTTGCTCACCTCCGGAGCCTTCGCGTTGTT